>NZ_ANNO01000441.1:0-14776 GCF_000409565.1 Pseudochrobactrum sp. AO18b | reverse complement strand
CCCCCGTTTTAATTCAAAGATCAGACAAATCAGCTGTTATTGGCGAGACGGGCAAGCTCCAGCCCGTTATCTCCCAGCAGATAGAGTTTGCCGTTATTAATGCTGAACTGACGGGTCTGTTTCAGTACATCGAGAAATTTGGTTTCCTGATCCATCAGGGCAGGCGGGCACTGCATGAATGTCGAGCCGATGGTGCCGAAATTCAGCGCTTCACCGGTAATGGTTGCCTTGCCGAAATAACGGTTGCACCCGCCGGAACCGGAAACTTCGCCGCTCGGAGAAATTGACAGGGTTGTCTGGGCAAAGTCAATCACACCGGCACCACGGATATCCTCTGTGAGCCATTCATGATTTTCCAGTGTCAGCGGTGTTTGCAGGCTGGTATTTTTGCGCACATTGACAACGCGGATTTCATAGGCGCTGTTAAATTTTTCCGGATTGAACTCATGACGTGTGTCATTGATAAACCACAGAGTATCACCGGCGCTGATACGTGCCTGCAAGGCATAAGTATGCTTTGCAACGAGTTTGGAAGAATCGAATTTCAGTTCAAACGGAATTGGCGCGGATGGAATATTGCTGAGCTGCTGTTCGGCGATTACCTGTGCCGGCGCATCAGCGAGAGAAACATCCAGCAACTGCACATTCAACGTGGCCTCCGGAGGCAGGGCAATCCGCTCGCGATACATGACAGTGCCACGTATTGTTTTTTCAGATGCAATACTCTGCGTCGGCATGGTTGAGGAAAGGATCATTGCGCTGCCGCCTAAGACGGCCAGTCCTATCAGGGATGCAGCAATGATGCGCGCTTTACCAATCAACATATTCTGTCCTGTTTGTTGCACTGCCAGTTTAGACTCTCTCCGTTTTCCAGAAGTTGTCTGAGCTGACATTTTAACCGGCGGTATATTAACGCCAAATGACTAAACACATAATTTACGTTAAGTTTTAACCTTAACACGTGTTGTTATGTGGTTTTCCTCATCGTTTAGTTGCCGGAAATCTTCTTTGATCTGTTTTGGATAATGAAATTGCCGGACGACTAAAAAATGCTCACCAGTCATTTAAACCGGTAATTCTGGAATCAATGCATATCCATAAGTCGTAAGTGCTCTCCGGACTATAGGATCAAATCCGGATAAAACACGAGTTGAATCATATAAATATGCTGTATCAGCTACTGCCCTGATTTTATGGTTTACTTATGGCAATGCAAGTCGGTGCAAATAATTTCACAGGATTGTAAAATATTCAAACGAGATTTTGGCTCAGGCAAAGCTGAGTTGTCTTAGAGCGCCGTGTGCCAGACTTGGCACACAAAGGTCGCTCTAATACTTTAAAATTAGAGCATAACTTTTCCTTAAACTGATTCAAGTTTAAGGAATTATGCTCTAATCCTGCCAGCGCTTTTTCATGTCTTCGTCGCTGGCTTTGGCTTTGACCCAGCCCGATTGCGGATCGCCATTCTCGGGAGCAGGGGTGATCAGATGTTCTTTCTTCCAGAAAGGCGCATCGCTCTTGAGATAATCCATCAGAAATTCTGCGGCTTCAAAGGCGGCCCGTCTGTGCTTGCTGGCTGTGGCGACAAACACAATCTGCTCACCGGCTTTGATGAGACCGCTGCGATGAACAATGGTAATGCCCTGTAGGGGCCAGCGTTGCATAGCCTCGGCAGCAATACGCGCCAGCTGCGCTTCTGCCATGCCCGGATAATGTTCAAGTTCCAGCGCCTGAAGTGTTTTATTCTCATCACGGCAAAAGCCGGTAAAACTGACAACTGCGCCGATATCTGTGCGCCCTTCAGTCATACGGGCAGTAAGGGCAGCCGCATCAAAGTCATCTTGCGAGACAAGAATAGTCGGCTGCATTGCCTCAGCCTCCGGTCATTGGCGGGAACAAGGCAATCTCATGCGCACCGGCAATCGGCGTGTCATGCTCCACATGTTCCTGATTGATCGCCACGCGGATCACATCGGAAAAGCGCAAAGCATGTGCATAATTCTCATCAATGCCGGAAAGATGGCTCAGCAGGTCAGATACAGTTTTGACAGTCTGAGGCAGGTCGAGACTCTCGTCAGACTTGCCGATCTGCTCCCGTACCCATGCAAAATATACCAGTTTGACTGTCATAACGGCCATCAGATCATGTGTTTGATACCGGCACGGAAATAGTCCCAACCGGTATAAAGTGTCAGAATTGCTGAAATCCACAGCAGGATCAGCCCTGTTTCCGTTGTATAAGGCAGGATTTTGTCACCGGCAGGGCCGGCAAGCAGAAAAGCCAGCGCAATCATCTGAATAGTGGTTTTCCATTTTGCCAGCTGCGAAACCGGCACACTGACTTTCAGATCCGCCAGATATTCACGCAAACCGGAAACCAGAATTTCACGGCAGAGGATGATAATCGCAGCCCAGAGCGTCCAGCCGGCAATAGTGCCGTCGGCGGCCAGCAGCAGCAGAATTGCGGAGACCAGCAGCTTATCAGCAATCGGGTCAAGCATACGGCCGATGCTGGATGTCTGTTTCCACATACGTGCCAGATAGCCGTCGAAGAAATCCGTGATGCTGGCGGCAGCGAACAGGCCGAGCGCCCACCATCTTGCGGTGTCACTGCTCTTCAGATGGCCTTCAAGAAAAAAGCACAGAACCACAAGTGGCACAGCAACGATACGTGCGTAAGTAAGGATGTTGGGCAGTGATAATGTGTGTTTACTCATAGTCCCCTAAAACCCGTATTCTGGATAAGCGTGAGCGGGAAACCCACGACTGGAGAAGTAAGCCTTACGGCTCATGAAAATCTTTAGACGCACATCTTGTCCGAAAATAGTTTCACCACTTTCGGGATGTGTTTTACGCTACACGACAAATCATTGTCAGCTGGTTACCATCAATCCCGCAATAGGGTAAAAAGCAACACTCAGACCGGCTTTTTAAGGCTTATTATGTGCATATTGCGTCAGATAACCCATTATTGATCGCGGAAGTGGTCATAAATGGTCTGCGCCAGTGCTTCCGAGATGCCTTCAACCTGCATGAGATCTGCCAATGCTGCGCCTGCAACTGCTTTTGCCGTGCCGAATTCATGCAGCAAAGCACGCTTGCGGGAAGGGCCGATACCGGCAATTTCATCCAGCGGACTTTTGATCATTTCTTTCTTGCGCTTTGCCCGATGGGTGCCGATAGCGAAACGGTGCGCTTCATCGCGCATACGCTGAATGAAATAGAGCACCGGATCACGCGGCGGTAATGTGAATGATGGCTTGCCGCTGACGAAAAACCGCTCACGTCCCGCATCGCGGTCTACACCTTTGGCGATACCGATGGATATGACTTTATCATTGATACCCAGCTGCGTGAGAATATCACGAACTGCACCGACTTGTCCCTGACCGCCATCAATCAGAATAACATCAGGCCAAGCCGGAAAACTGTCATCCGTAATATCGTCTGCATCGGTTTCATTCTCTAAGAGTGTCTTTGGAGCCTGCTCCTCCAGCTCTTTCATATGATCTTTTATCAGCCTGCCAAAACGACGCTCAATCACCTCGCGCATCATGCCGAAGTCGTCGCCCGGGGTGATCTCCGTGGAGCGGATATTGAATTTGCGATACTGGTTCTTAACGAAACCATCCTGTCCGGCGACAATCATGCCGCCAACAGCATTGGTGCCCATGATGTGGGAGTTATCGTAAACCTCGATACGGCGCGGAATGCGCGGCAGTTCGAAAGTCTCGGCCATAGCTTTCAGCAGACGCGCCTGTGATGAGGTTTCGGCCAGTCTGCGTCCCAAGGTTTCGCGGGCATTGGTCATGGCGTGATCGACGAGGTCTTTTTTTTCACCACGCTGCGGCACATTGAGCGTCACACGACGTCCTGCAGAAGCCGACAGGGCGTCGCCCAGCAGTTCCTGTTCTTCCACTGTTTCAGACAGCAGGATCAGTTGCGGGCATGGCTTATTGTCGTAAAACTGGGTTATGAAGGCGCCAAGCACTTCTGCCGCTGACAGGGAGGGGTCAGCCTTCGGAAAATAAGCGCGGTTGCCCCAGTTCTGACCGGTGCGGAAGAAAAAGACTTGAATACAGGCCAGTCCGCCTTCCTGATGAATGGCAAAAACATCAGCCTCATCCACGGTCTGCGGATTGATACCCTGATGGGACTGGATATGGGACAAAGCCGACAACCGGTCGCGGAAAATAGCGGCGCGTTCAAAATCCAGCTCTTCAGCGGCGGCACTCATTGCATCACGCATCTGCTGCTGCACGGCTTTGCTGCGGCCGGAGAGAAAGGACTTCGCCTCCCGCACCAGTTCTGAATAATCTGCATCGCTGATTTCATGGGTGCAGGGGCCGGAACAGCGCTTGATCTGATGCAGCAGACAAGGGCGCGTGCGGCTCTCAAACATCGAGTCGGCGCAGCTGCGCAAAAGAAAGGCACGCTCCAGCACATTAATCGTGCGTGTGACAGCACCGGCAGAGGCAAAAGGACCGTAATATTCGCCTTTACGGGAGCGCGCGCCGCGATGCTTGAAAATACCGGGTGCACGGGTATCGCCGGAAATCAGAATATAGGGAAAGGATTTATCATCCCGAAGCAGAACATTAAAACGCGGACGTAAGCGTTTGATGAGATTCGCTTCCAGCAGCAGTGCTTCTGTTTCCGTGCGGGTAACGACAAATTCCATAGTTGTCGTTTCGCGGATCATACGGGCAATGCGGTTACTGTGTCCCTGACCGCGGGCATAATTACTGACGCGCTTCTTCAGGCTTTTGGCTTTGCCGACATAGAGCACGTCACCCTCACGGTTGAACATGCGGTAAACGCCGGGATTGTTCGGCAGTTTTTTCACAAAAGCATTGATGACATCCGGCCCGCTCAAATTCTGGGTCGATGCGTCAAACTCATCCAGCGCGGAATCCCAGCGGATATTGCTGGCCAGCGCAGATGCAGAGCTTGCCTCCTCGGGGAAGTTGTCTTCGTCATCTCCGGCATCATCTGTCAGTAAGACATCCTCATCCGGCTCCATGTCCGGATGGGCAATATCATTGCCGTTTATGCTTTGTGTCATTCCGAAATACCTGCAATATCCGGCGTTTCCCATGCCAGATGTTGTCCGCCGTCCAGCGCAATCATTTGCCCTGTGACGGACCGTGTTCTCCAAAGATAGTCAATCGTCGCGGCAAATTCATCGAGCAGCGGTGCTTTTTTTAGCAGCACTGCATCAACCTGCTTTTCGAAATCTTCAATATGCTGTCTCTCGCTCGGCAATGTCGGGCCGGGGCCGATTGCATTGACGCGGATTGCCGGTGCAAGCGCCTGTGCCAAAGTGCGTGTGGCTGTCCATAATGCGGTTTTGGACAGGGTATAGGAAATGAATTGCGGATTGAGCTTCCATACGCGCTGGTCGGTAATATTGACGATCAGCCCCTGTTTATCTTCCGGTAAAGCCTCGGCCATAGCCTGCGCCAGAAAGACCGGTGCTTTCAGATGTACGGCAAAATGGCGATCCCAGAGTTCGTGGGTGAGGGTGCCGATACGGTCGTCTTCAAAAACGGAAGCATTATTGACCAGCAGCTCCACGGAGCCGAAATGCGCTGCCGCTTTGTCCATCAGCGTGGCTACCTGTGCATTGTCCGACAGGTCTGCGGTCACAATAGCGGCTTTGCCGCCTTTATCGCGAATACGTTGCGCCAGTGCTTCTGCCTGTGTGGCGGAGCGGTTGCAATGAATGATAACCGGATAGCCGCGTGTAGCCAGATCCTCAGTTATATGGCTGCCAATACGCTTTGCGCCGCCGGTAATCAGGGTGACGGGTAAAACCTCAGACATAGTCCGCTTGGCAGTCATCGGGGGCAGGCTCCTTTGGTTATGGCATATCCGGCGGGTGAAATGATTCTGACTTCATGTGCATGCAAATCAGCAAATATGATCGCATAGTATCATGGAATAACCTGTTTTAGCGTGAAGGAAAAATGCCTGACAAAAAATCTGTAGAAGATAGGCTGCGGCTTGTTTTTAAGGCTGAAGTTTTTGCAGCTTGCAATACTATTCAAAAAATACGGTAACTATTTAATATTTAAGAAAATGTTGCCTCGTTGCATCATCAGTTTCGGTTCGTTTTTCTGCTGCTTTTCTGCCGTTTTCTGGTCGTTTTTGTACATTTAAGCCAAGACTCTCCTGTCGGATATGACAGGGGAATAATGCCGGATTGAAATATGTTTTTGGCAATCCGGTTCTCATTTTTAAAATTGGAATATTGCAAGGAAATTTTATGAAACATTTTAAAACTCTGGCGCTGGTTTCAGCCTCGGCTCTTTCATTTGCTGTACCGGCTTCGGCAGCTGATATTGTTCGTGCGCAGCCAGACATTCCTGCTCCGGTTGTGCAGACACCACCGCAGAAAACCTGGGATGGTGGTTATATCGGACTTTATCTTGGTGCCGGTGCAAATAATTTCAAAAACAAATCCTCTGCCGGTAATCTGAAAAATAACAATGTGAAGCTTGGCGGCTATGCGGGCTGGAACTTCCAGAACGACAATATCGTTTATGGTGTGGAAGGTGATGCCGGTTACAACGGTGCAAAGAAAACCAATGATGATCTGAGTGCCCGCAGCGGATTTGACGGCTCTCTGCGTGCTCGTCTTGGCTATGATATGGGCGCAGTCATGCCTTATGTAACTGCCGGTGTTGCCGGTACGCAGGTGCGTTACAGCAATGATGCAGATTCCAGTAAGAAATTTCGTCTTGGCTGGACTGCCGGTGTCGGAGCCGAAACCATGCTGACACAAAATGTCAGTGCACGTCTTGAATATCGCTATTCTGACTTTGGCAAGAAGGATCTCACATTGGGTAATGTTGCTGTGCCATCAGCAAAATTGCAGAGCCACGATATCCGTTTGGGTGTTGGCTATAAATTCTGAAAACCACGCATTTTTCACAGATTCGCCTTAGCGCGTTTGGCTGAGCGGATTCGGATAAATAATGACGCCTATCCTCAGCGATAAAAAAGACGAATGTCGGGATGCGGTTAAGGGGTGGTAAAGAAGGCCGGAATTTTTCGGCCTTCTTTTTTATAAGAAAAACAAGATATAAATTTACTATCAAATAGTTGTGGTGATTTCGGCCTGTTCGGCAGTGGTTTTGACTGACATGTTTCAGCCATAATAAGGCCGGTTTTTTTCCATGCTACGGCATTTCTGCTGCCGTAATTCAGCGTCATCTTTTGCCTTGTTAAGCAATCTTCTTTCTCCCGCACAGAAATGGATCGGAAGGAAGACGGGGCGTATCGCGTTCAGCTCAGCCGTTACAGGTCAGGTCTGGAGGCTTCGCTGTACAACAGTTTAGAAATTTATAAGGACAAGGCGTATGCGCACTATCAAATCTCTGGCACTTGCTTCTGTTGCGTTGTTGCCGCTTTCGGCCACAGCTTTTGCCGCAGATGCGATTCAACCGCAGACATATGAGCCGGCACCGGTTGTAGATGTTGCTCCTCAGAGCAGCTGGGCAGGCGGCTATACCGGTCTGTATCTTGGCTACGGCATTAACAAATTCAAAACTGACAACTATGTTGGTGATCTGAAAGACAATAATGCCAAATTCGGCGGTTATGCCGGTTGGAACTTCCAGAACGACAATATCGTTTACGGTGTGGAAGGTGATGCCGGTTACAACTGGGCTAAGAAAGAAGAGCTCGGTCTGACTGCGAAGAGCGGTTTTGAAGGCTCGCTGCGCGGCCGTCTTGGTGTCGATATGGGGCCGGTTATGCCTTATGTGACAGCCGGTGTTGCCGGTACGCAGGTTAAATTCTCCGATGCAACCTCATCGCAGGATAAGTTCCGCGTTGGCTGGACAGCCGGTGCCGGTGCTGAAACCTTCCTGACACAGAACGTAACTGCCCGTCTGGAATACCGTTATTCCGATTTCGGTAAGAAAGACTTCCAGCTGGATAGCGGCACTGTCAATGACGGTGGTCTGCAGACCCACGATATCCGTCTGGGTGTTGGCTACAAGTTCTAAGGAATATCTCATTTAGTTGAGATCAACCCTGATAAAAAAGCCGGGAAGTAATTCCCGGCTTTTTTTGTTTTTACGCAGCTTTCGGCAATTGTGCCGCCAGTTCCGGATGCACTTCGGCAAAGCGCTTGACCCAGCGTTTCAGTTTCGGACGGCCGCGTTCCCAGCCATTGCCGAAGCGCAAATTGAGATAGCCGAGCGTTGCGGCAATAGCGATGTGCCCGCCATGGATTTTGGTGCCGATACGCGGCGCTGTTTCATTCAGCAGATCGAGCGTGCGTTCTGCCTTTTTCCAGTACCAGTCCAGCACCGGCTGATGCACGATTTCTTTAGGGCGCATACGACGTTCATAGACATGCGCTACCAGCACATCAGCAAGACCATCTGCAATTGCTTCAAATTTTTCAGCATCCAGACGCTTCTCGGCATTGCGCGGAAACAGCTTGTTGCCGGAAACGCGGTTGAGGTACTGGGTGATGACGCGGCTGTCGAAAACAGTTTTACCTTCCGGTGTAACCAGCGTCGGAATTTTGCCGAGCGGATTAGCGGCAATCAGTTCTGCCGGTTCTTCGCTGGTCACGACAATATGTTTTTCCAGTTCAATACCGCCATATTGCGCTGCAAGACGCACTTTGGCGCTGAAAGGTGAGGAAGGGGAGGTATAAAGTTTGTGCATGTTGGAACCTGAGATAAGAGATCAACGGTTAGGAAGCAGAGTAACGGAACGGCTGCGGCAGGAATTACGATCCACTTCGCCGCATGAACGGAATTTGAGGCCCTTATCCATACAGATACGCACCTCCTGAAGACGCCTGCGATTGCAGGTCACGGCAATTGCATCTCCGGTCAAACCCGGATTTGCGGCAATGAATGCCTTTTCAACAAGCTGCGGATCAACATTGCGCGGGCTTGCGACATTGCGCAAGGCAGGCGGAACAGTCACAGCCTGATAGGCTTTGCCCAGCGTAGAGAAATAATCGCGCTGACTGATCCCCGCGCAGGTGCCGTGTTTGCGCCATTCATGACGCATCAGACCGGCTGAGGGCATAATGTCAGACAAGGATGAGACGATATCCCGTGGCACCGTGTCATTGGCCTGCCGGTGATCGCAGCTTTCGGGAAAACCACGATCATATTGCGGCCACAGACCATGAACGATGAAACCGTAATTACGGCCGGTGCCGCATTGCTGGCGGGCATTGGAACGGTTGCCATTATCAGCGCAATAACTTGGCGACCAGCTGAGCGACAGGACATAGAAGTCAAAATTCGCATTGCCGGATGGTGATGGCGCATCCTGCGGTTTTGCCGGTATACGCTGCGGGATTTTATTCTCCGGCCTTAAAACCGGTCTGTCCTGATTGTTCAAAGGGTTGAGTTTGTGCAGATCATTGCCCATGCTCTGCATCAGCTTGTCACTGAGGGATTGTGCTGATGCTGGTATGGTAAAAGCGAATGCAGAGGCAAGCAAAGCCGTGGCAACAGAAAAACAGCCCGTTTTGCTGGGTGCAAACGGGCTGTGTGCTTTCAATCGGATGCGTGACATATGCGGATCAGCGAAGCACGCGGCAGCGGCCGTCATAGACAAACCACTTATCAAAACCGTCTACACAGGATTCGACATTGCGTCCCATGGATGCCAGTCCCTGACTTTCTTCCACCATATACCAGATATTACGGTTCTCGCCATTGGAGAGCACGGCAGTGGCGCGGCAATAATGGCGCTCAATACCTGACGGGTAGGTTTTCGGGTCATAACGTGTTGCGCTGACATTGCTGACGGCATTGATGCTGACAGCAGGCATTTCCGGCACACCGCGCACAAGGCGGTCGAACTGTGCGACTGCGCTGTTGATGACGCTTTGTTCGTGGCAGACAGGATCAGTCACGGCAGGGGCAGTTGCAATATAATCCGCAGCCTGAGCCTGAGAAAAAGATCCTGCTGACAGACCTGCAAGCAGCGCGAAAGCAAAAGCGGAGCGTAATGACATGAATCTGTCCTTATTGAAAACTGTTAACCGAAGTTTTTGCCATATTCCTGTGTCGGGTCAAGCCTCAACAACGCACAAGAGAGTGATCATTGGCAAATGAGCACTTATTTTTCCGTCCGCTCTTCGCCGTTGATCCATTCAATCTTATAGCTGCCCTGATTATTCTCTCCGAAAAGCGTTGCCAGCCATGGTGAGATTTTAGTCATTTCTTCCTGCAGCAGATAAGGCGGATTGATGATAATCATGCCGGTACCGTCAAAGCGTGGTTCCTGCGACGGTGCACGCACAGCCAGTTCCAGACGCAGAATTTTTGGCAGACCGGTTTCTTTTAAATTAGCGATGAAGCGGTTGACCTCGCGGCGGTCTTTCACCGGATACCACAGGGCATAGGTGCCGGTGGCAAAGCGGCGGTGCGCCTTCACCAGTCCTTCAACGAGGCGGTCAAATTCTCCGGCAATTTCAAATGGCGGATCAACCAGCACCACACCGCGTTTTTCCTTGGGCGGCAGATGTGCACCCAGCGCCAGCCAGCCATTCAATTCGGTGACACGGGTCTGGTAATCGCCTTCAAATAAAGCGGCCAGTGTTTTGAAATCCTGCGGATGCAGTTCCAGTGCCGAAAGGCGATCCTGTGCGCGCATCAGCTTCCGTGTCAGCAGCGGTGAACCCGGATAATAACGCAGGCTATTGCCTTTAACGGTGCTGTTTTCCTGTTCAATGACATCGAGATAAGGCGTAATCAGTTCCAGCACTGCTGCGGGAATGGAGCCTGCTGCTTTGGCGTCAAAAACCTGCTCGATACCGCTGCGCCATTCCAGTGTTTTACCGGCTTCCACACCACTTAAGTCATAGCGGCCGATGCCTGCATGAGTGTCAATCACGCGCAGGGCGGCTTCCTTGCGCTGCATATAAAGCAGCACACGGGTCAGAACGATATGTTTGAACACATCGGCAAAATTTCCGGCGTGATAGGCGTGGCGATAATTCATATTCAGTATTTCCGGTGTTCGAAAGCGCAGTGCTGCAGGCAGGATTCAAAGCAGGACGCTTTGTCATGGTCAATGCCATATATCTGTTCAAGCGGGATTATGCCATAACCAGCATACCGGATGTGCAGTCAATCTGATTCTGCCTTTTAGACCGGTTATGTAACAGTCCGGTGACGCTCAGCAGTTTCAGGAAAAGTGGTAACCGCCTCCGCGGGGAAAAGAAAACGGCTCTATGTCTGGTTTTGTCGTTCTGATCGTTCTTTTCGGCGCATTGCTGCATGCGAGCTGGAATGTCATCGTCAAATCCGGCACAGATAAATATCTCAATGCCGTTCTGGTCTGTGGTGCTGCCGGTCTGGTGGCGCTGGTACTGATCCCGTTTCTACCGCTGCCATTAGCCCCTAGCTGGCCTTATATGATTATATCAACCATTTTTCAGGTCTGTTACCTGTTCATGGTTGCTGCCGCTTACAGCAACGGGGATATGAGTCTGGCCTATCCGCTGATGCGCGGAACGCCGCCTTTGCTGGTTGCTATGGCTGCGGGTCCGCTGATCGGTGAAGTGCTTGGTGTCGGACAATGGCTGGCAATCGGGTTTATTTCCTGCGGCGTTTTAACTATGGCTCTTGGCAGCCGCCGGAAAACGGCGGCAGGGGCTCTCGGCAGCCACCGGAAAACGGCGGCAGGGCAGAACACGTCCCGCACCGTGATAATCGCGCTGGTCAATGCCTTATTCATTGCAGGATATACGCTGGTGGATGGTATCGGTGTGCGTGTATCCGGTAATGCAATATCCTATACGCTCTGGGCATTCCTGTTTAACGCAATCCCCGTGGTGAGCTGGGGGATATGGAAATATCGCGGACAGCTTGTCGGGCATATCAGGCAGCGCGGCCATCTGGCGATGATCGGCGGTGCAGGCACGCTCGGCTCTTATGGTCTGGCACTCTGGGCAATGACCATGGCACCGGTTGCGATGGTTGCAGCTTTGCGCGAGACCTCAATCCTGTTCGGTATGATCCTTTCTCTCTTTTTGTTACGGGAGCATATCAGCCTGAAACGTCTTGCCGGAGCTTTGCTGATTGTCTGCGGCACAGTGCTGATGCGGCTGGTCTGACAGGACTGATATCCGATAAAAATAAAGCTGTGCTGATTTATCGTCTGTCGGAACGGCTATATTTTTGTATGGTGCTAAAATAACTCCTTCAGGAATTCTTACATGACATTGCGCGTTGCACCCCAAATCGGCCATTCGGCCTGTCCGCATGATTGCCCTTCCACCTGCGCGCTCGATGTTGAAATTTTGGACAGCCATACAATCGGGCGTATTCGCAGTGCCAAGGATAACAGCTATACGGCTGGCGTTATCTGCGCCAAGGTCGCGCGTTATGCCGAGCGCGTTCATCATCCTGAACGCCTGCTGAAACCGCTGATCCGCAAGGGTGCCAAGGGAAGCGGGCAGTGGCAGGAAATCTCATGGGCTGACGCACTGGATCTGACCGCAGAGAAATTTCTCAAAGCCGAAGAGCAATATGGTTCCGAGAGTATCTGGCCGAATTATTACGCCGGAACCATGGGGCTGGTGCAGCGCGATTCTATCAACCGTCTGCGCTATGCCAAAAAATATTCCAATATGTTTTCCAGCTTCTGCACCAATCTGGCATGGACAGGCTATATGGCCGGCACCGGTGCTCTGCGCGGGCCTGATCCGCGTGAGATTGCCAAGTCCGATTGTGTGGTGATCTGGGGAACCAATGCCGCCGCCACGCAGGTCAATGTCATGACCCATGCGGCACGCGCCCGTAAAGAGCGCGGTGCGAAAATCGTGGCGATTGATGTTTATGAAACCGCGACCATCCGGCAGGCGGATATCGGCATTGTGCTGAAACCCGGTACTGACGGGGCCTTTGCCTGTGCGGTGATGCATGTGCTGTTTCGCGATGGTCTGGCGGATTGGGATTATCTCAATCGTTATACGGATGCGCCTCAAGCACTGGAGCAGCATCTGCAAAGCCGGACACCGCAATGGGCGGAAGCGATCACCGGTGTATCTGTTGAGGATATTGAGGCTTTTGCTCAGCTGGTGGGAACGACAAAACGCACGTATTTCCGTCTGGGCTATGGTTTTTCCCGCCAGCGCAATGGCGCGGTGAATATGCACGCCGCTTCCTGTATCGCCGCTGTAACCGGCGCATGGACACTGGAGGGCGGCGGCGCGTTCCATTCCAATTCCGGTATTTTCGGCATGGATAAGTCGGAGATTGAAGGCTTCGCATTTGCCGATCCGTCGGTCAGATCGCTGGATCAGTCGAAAATCGGCCGTGTGCTGACCGGTGACGCAGAAGCGCTCTATGGCGGGCCTCCGGTGATGGCAATGCTGATCCAGAACACCAATCCGGCCAATGTTGCGCCGGAACAGCGTCTGGTACGGCAGGGCTTTATGCGGGAAGACCTGTTTACCGTGGTGCATGAGCACTTCATGACCGATACGGCGAAAATGGCTGATCTCGTGCTGCCTGCCACGATGTTTCTGGAGCATGATGATATTTATCGCGGCGGCGGTCAGCAGCATGTTTTGCTGGGCGCGAAGCTGATTGAAGCAGCGGGTGAAGCGCGCGAAAATATCTATGTTATCAACGAACTGGCCAATCGCTTAGGTGTTGGTCATCTGGATGGTTTCAATCTGCCTGCGCGTCAGCTGGTCGATAATCTGCTGACTAAAAGCAATATGCCGGATTTTGAAACCATGCGGGAGCAGCGCTGGCTTGATAAGCAGCCGGATTTTGAAAAGTCCCATTATCTCGATGGTTTCGCATGGCCGGACGGTAAATTCCGCTTCCGTGTGGATTGGCAGAAACAAACGTCACCGGATCGCCCGCCGCAAGCTATGGGACTTCAGGGGCCTTTTGCGGACATGCCGGAATTTCCGGATTATTGGGCAAGCAATGAGCTGGCCGATCCGCAGCACCCGTTTAAGCTGACCACATCACCGGCACATAATTTCCTCAACTCGACTTTTGCGGAGACACCAACCTCTCTGGCAAAGGAAATCCGGCCGCAACTGCTGATCCGCGACGATGATGCGGCAGAGCTGGGGCTGGAAGACGGTGCGCGGGTACAGATCGGCAATCAGCGCGGTGAACTGGTACTACATGTCAAAATCCAGCAGGCCAATGATAAATTGAGCGGAGCCAAGAAACTGCGCCGTGGCGTTGTAGTTTCGGAAGGCCTGTTCCCGAATTCATCTTTCGAAGGCGGTGAGGGGATCAATATTCTGACCGGTGCGGATGCGGCCGCGCCGCATGGCGGGACGGCGTTCCACGATATTAAAGTCTGGATACGTCCTCTTATGGAGCAGTCGGTGAAGTCTGCCTGACCGCCGGAGGAAATTTGTGCTTATCAGAACGCTTATTGAAAGCGATATACCCTGTTTGCAGAAGCTTTACCGTTATCTGGCAGCAGATAATGCAGAGATACCGCTCCCGGAAGCCATTGCGCGCTGGGAGTTGTTGAAGTCCTATCCCAACAGCAATATTTTCGTCGTTTGTCTGGAGAACATTCTCGTTGCATCATGTACTTTGGTTGTTATTCCAAATCTGACGCGTAACGGTATGCCCTATGCGCTGATCGAGAATGTTGTGACACATGAAGATCATCGTAAGCAGGGATATGGCTGTGCAGTTCTGCACAGAGCAGTTGAAGCTGCATGGCAGGCCGGCTGCTATAAAGTCATGTTGATGACAGGTTCGAAACAATCGTCAACACTGAAGTTCTATCAGGATGC
>NZ_ANNO01000440.1:0-9513 GCF_000409565.1 Pseudochrobactrum sp. AO18b | reverse complement strand
GCGCGGGCTTTGTTCAAAGCATAGCTAAAAATTAGCCTTCGTATTTCAGGCGGAAGTTGGAAAGTGCAACAGCAGCATTCAGACCCTTCTGACCCTGAATGGAGATCGGCTGCAGAGAAATATTCTTCCATGTGCCACCGGTCAGGACATTGGTGCCTGCTCCGATACCGATCGTTGCATTGGCTGATGCGCCGACATAGCTGCCGCGCAGTGCGCCTTCAGGGCGAACGGTTGGTGCCCAAACGGCCCATGCCAGCTGACCGGCATTGTAGAAGCCAATATCCACACCGATTTTGGTGATCTGGCCGCTATAGCGCTCGGCAGGTGCACCGCGCTGTGCAGGCTGGAATACGCAATCCAGATCCTGACGGCTGCCAATGATAACACCGATTGACGGCTGGAAATCGCAGGTCAGAACGCCGACTTCCGAACGTGGCTGAACAACGGCATTACGGGAGGAAACCATGTCGGCAGCAGATGCTGAAACAGCAAAAGTACCGGCGGCAAAAAAGGCCATAAGTGCAACAGAGTTACGGAGAGACATGATATCTTCCTCTTCTTATTTTTAGACGCATCCATGAAAGTGTAAAATGGCTTTCGGTAAAGATGCGTGTTGAAACTACAGTTAAAGCGGGTGAACGCTCAAAGTCTCTGCCTGAAAAGCAACCATAATGACGGGAATCACCTGATTGCTGAACATGCAGCACAAATGTGATATGTGGCTATTTAGGGTAATATCGTGGCACGTTAAGAGGAAATTAACAATTTGTTATTTCATCACGCGCTAATGAGTATCTGTGTTGCTGAATTGCCATGCTTTTCAGAACCGGAAGCCATAGCGAAATTACGCAGAGCCTGCGGATAGAGCTGATGCTCTGCGGTCAATACGCGTGCTGCCAGCGTTTCAGCCGTGTCACCCTCAGTAATGGCCACCGCTGCCTGCGCAACAATCGGGCCTTCATCCATACCTTCAGTCACCAGATGTACGGTGCATCCGGCAAGTTTCATACCGGCATCCAGCGCACGCTGATGTGTGTGCAGACCCGGAAACAGCGGCAGAAGGGAAGGGTGAATATTGAGGATACGTCCTTCATAAGGCGCAATGAACCGGCCGGATAGCAGGCGCATATAGCCTGCGAGGCAAACTATATCCGGAGCGATTGCAGCCAGTTGCGCAAGAATTGCATCTTCATGCGCTTCTTTGGAAGCATAGTCTTTGCGGACAAAAACATGGGTCTTGATGCCTGCGGCCTGAGCTTTCGTCAGACCGCCGGCTTCTGCCTTGTCGGAGATGACGGCAACAACTTCTGCCGGATAATCCGGTGCCTGTGCCGCGCGGATCAGCGTCTCCATATTGGAGCCGCCGCCGGAGATGAAAATGACCACGCGTTTGCGCGGTGTTGAAGGCGCGTGGCTCATAGGGAAAGTGTGCCCTGATAAACGACGCCCTGATCTTTTGCCTCACGCGCAATCATGCGGCCGAGTGTGACAACAGTTTCGCCTTCGGCTTTCAGTGCCTGAGCAACAGTTTCCGCTTTGTCAGCAGAGACAACAACAATCATGCCAACGCCGCAGTTGAAGGTGCGCAGCATTTCATGGGCTTCAACACCGCCGGTTTTGGCCAGCCATGAGAAAACAGCGGGAACCGGAATCGCAGATAGATCAATTTCAGCCGCCAGTGTTTCCGGCAGAACGCGCGGAATATTGTCAGGGAAGCCGCCGCCGGTAATATGCGCGAGTGCTTTAATCGCGCCGGTCGAGCGGATAGCCGACAGCAGGGATTTCACATAAATGCGGGTCGGGGTGAGCAGGGCTTCACCCAATGTCTTATCGGCAGCAAAAGGTGCTGCATCCTGCCAGCCCAGACCGGACAGTTCAACAATGCGGCGAACCAGCGAGAAACCGTTGGAATGAACACCGGAAGAACCAAGGCCGAGAATAACATCACCGGCTTCCAGATCACCGGCAGGCAGCAGCTGACCGCGCTCTGCGGCGCCGACAGCAAAACCGGCGAGATCATAATCACCGTCACGATACATGCCCGGCATTTCAGCGGTTTCACCGCCGATCAGCGCACAACCGGATTGCAGACAGCCTTCGGCAATGCCTTTAACAATCGCTGCACCCTGTTCAGGATTGAGTTTGCCGGTGGCAAAATAATCGAGGAAGAACAGCGGCTCTGCGCCCTGTACCACGAGGTCGTTGACGCACATGGCAACCAGATCAATACCAACTGTGTCGTGACGATCTGCATCAATAGCGATTTTCAGCTTGGTACCGACACCATCATTGGCTGCTACCAGAACCGGATCTTTAAAGCCTGCGGCTTTCAGATCAAACAATCCGCCGAAACCGCCGATTTCCCCGTCAGCACCCGGACGGCGCGTGGAGCGCACCAGAGGCTTGATCTTGTCGACCATGCTGTTGCCCGCATCAATATCCACACCGGCATCGGCATAGGTCAGGCCATTTTTCGCGTCAGCGGCTGAAGTGGATGGGGTTTTCGACTGTGGCATTGGTAGCTCCCGATACACAGCGCAGCCGTAAGGCCGATGGAAGAACGGCAGGGCAGGCTGCGGTTAATGCTTCAAGCAGGCGCAATGACACGAGATTGCTTTATCCGCAAGCATCTTTCGTCATTTTTAACTGATAAACACCATGTTATGAGATGAGCAGAGCATATGTCGCAGTTAATTTACTCTGTCGCTGCAATGAAAGCAGGTGTGATAGGTCCTAGAGCGGTTTACGTCCAGATTGGATCATAGCGCTCGCTCTGGATTCTTTATTTGGTCGCATTATCACAGCCGTCAAGTTGATCCAGCTTGACATAATCAAGAAGTCAAGTTGATCCAGCTTAACTGTGAAATGCTCTATCTTGACCGGAGGCTGAAATGCGACATATTCAGACTTTTTAAGCAATGGCGGTTTTATATGAGTAAATCGGATACCACACCACCTAAATCGCCATCCCCCCGTGCATCGCGGGCAAAGTCGGAGGCGCTGGTAAAAACCACGCCGCAACAGGTTATCATTCCCGCGACTGAGAATGAAGTGCGTCTGGATGTGCAGGTCAGTGCACTCGGTGCAACCGTGCGTAAACAGGCTTTTTTCTGGCTGTTTGCAACGGTTGTTTTTGTTCTTTTCCTGACCGTGTTCAGTTCCATTTTGCTGCCCTTTGTAGCCGGACTTGCTCTGGCTTACTTTCTTGACCCTGTGGCCGACCGGCTTGAGCGTTTCGGGATGTCGCGTCTGGTAGCAACCGTGGTTATCCTGATTACCTTCGTCTTTGTGCTGGTGCTGGGGCTTATCATCATCGTGCCGGTGCTGGTTACACAGCTGGCCGAGTTCATTTCGAAATTCCCGGGTTACTTTACGCAGCTTCAGTCGCTGATTGCCCATCAGGATTCCGAATGGCTGCAGAAATATCTCGGCATTAACAGCACGGTCATCAAAGATAATCTGAGCGGATTTCTCAAGCAGGGAGCCGGTTTTCTGACCACTTTGCTGCAATCGCTGTGGAATTCCGGCAAGTCGCTGATTGATATTGCCGGTCTGTTTGTGGTGACACCGGTGGTTGCGTTCTACATGCTTCTCGACTGGGACCGCATGGTCAATACGATTGATTCATGGGTGCCGCGCGATCATGTGAAAACTGTGCGCCAGATCGCCCGTGAGATGAATGATGCGATTGCCGGTTTTATCCGCGGTCAGGGCACGCTGTGCCTCATTCTCGGAACATTTTACGCTGTCGGCCTGACGCTTACCGGTTTGAATTTCGGCTTGCTGATCGGCCTTTTCGCCGGTCTTATCAGCTTCATTCCCTATATCGGCTCGATTGTCGGTCTGGTGCTGGCAATCGGTGTGGCGCTGGTGCAGTTCTGGCCGGATTGGGTGATGGTTGTTATCGTCGCCTGTGTGTTCTTTGCAGGCCAGTTTATTGAAGGCAATATTCTGCAGCCGAAACTGGTGGGCAAATCTGTTGGCCTGCATCCGGTATGGCTGATGTTTGCACTTTTTGCCTTCGGTTCGTTCCTAGGCTTCACGGGGATGCTGATTGCTGTGCCTGCTGCGGCGGCAGTCGGGGTGCTGGTACGTTTTGCAATCGGGCGGTATCTGGAATCGCCGATGTATAAAAGCAGTAACGGAGAAAACTGAGCCGGAAGTTTTCAACAGCTTTGTCCACAGGCTTGTGGGTCACGGGGATAAGCTCAGACAACCGGCGCATTCGTGCCGGTTGTGCTTTTCTAAAGGGGGGAAAGCAGTTACTGCATCATTCTGACCTGTATTTTGAAGATTTGACAGGTTCTGTGATGGAACAGCTTGAACCCCGCCCTGAAATCATGTGATGAATTTGTATGATTTGTAAGCAGGCCGGAATTCGGGCTAATAATTTTGGGTAATTATGTCTGCTGAGCACCGACAAATGCCGCTCATTCTTCAGCATGAGCCAGGCTTTACGCGCGATGATCTGGTTGTCACCGGATCGAATCGTGCGGCTGTCGATCTGATTGATCGCTGGCCGGACTGGCCGTCGCCTGTCGCGCTGCTTGTCGGACCAGCCGGAGCCGGTAAGACACATCTGGCAGCCATCTGGCGCAGTCAGAATGATGCGGCAATCCTCGATCCTCATGATATTGATGCACAGTCACTGGAAATCGCTGCACAGCGTCCGGTGCTGATTGATGATATCGGTGCAGAAGCTTTTGATGAAACCGGTCTGTTCCACCTGATTAACACTATTCGGCAGACTGCAGGCAGCTGCGAAAACGGTCAGTCGCAGGCCTCACTGCTGATGACGTCGCAATTGCAACCGTCGCAGTGGAATGTGACGCTGCCTGATCTGGTTTCCCGTCTGAAGGCGGTGACGATTGTCGATATTTCCGAGCCGGATGATTATTTGCTGAGCACAGTGATTTACAAGCTGTTCGCCGATCGTCAGGTCAGTGTTGATCCGGCGGTTATCAGCTATATTGTCAGCCGTGTTGAGCGCTCGCTCGACAGTGTGATTGTGCTGGTTGATCTGCTCGATCATATGGCTCTGCAGCAAAAAAGCCGGATTACTAAAGCGCTGGCAATACAGGCTTTGCAGGCAATGGCGGATGCATTGCCTGACACTTCATCTCAAAACTGATTTTTCTATTTGCCGACCGGCTGTTGCGGATAAACCGGCGCAACCAGTCTGCTATTCTGTGTTTTTGCTGTGGTGCCATTATTGTTTGGTGCTGCGGCAGGGCGGATTGACCCTGTGGTCATACCGGAATGTTGAGACGCTTGCGGTGCGGAGACTGCACGGAATGAGCGTGCCTGCGCTTGTTGATTTTTGATAATCAGCTGATCTTCCTGCACCCAGCCAATAATATTGGTGGATGGTACAACCACGCGGTGCCAGCGTCCGACTTTGGCATAGGAGCGCATTTCGCGGCCTTTTTCGACGCGGCCGACAGTCTTGGCCTTGTCCCATGCTTTTTCGTGAATGGTCAGATCCTGTCTGGCAATAATTGCTTTCGGCACTTTGAATGCACCGCTGGCATGACGGCTATTGTCATCCGGTGCGGATTTTCCGACCGGCGGTAAAGCGGGCATGGTGTACTGCGGTGCAGGTTTTGGCGGTACGATCTGAGCTGCCGCCGGTTTGCTATCCGGACGTGGCGCAAGAGCGGCAACCTGTTTCGGAGGTGACTTCTGCTCACTGGCAACGCTCTGGCCGATATTCAACGGCGGCCTGCGTATTGGAGACGGCGGTGTCACATTGGGTTCAGTATTTCTGGCGGTCTCCGTATTCCTGCTTTGCGTCTGCACCGTTCTGCGTTCTGAACTGGCTGTAGCAGTCGAACCGGAACGGGATGCGGAACTATTGGTCGCTGTGCGGAACAGGCCTGATACGCTGGCAGACGGGCTGCGGCTTTGCGATGTCGCCCAGAGTGCTGCAGCACCAATCACCACAATTGCACCAACGGTTAGAACAGCAGTCGTGGACTGACCCGAGCTTTTGCCGCGCGTCGGGCGCTTTTTGCGGGAAGTGGTTTTTCTCGGAGCCATATGTCTGCGCCTTTATATCGGTCAGCATTCAGATGCACTGAACCAAGCTGAGTATTTCGAATCTGCCTGTATTCAAGCTACCGCGCGAATCTTCGTATTTGGTTACTATGCTCACCTTTTGTTCTCTGTGTCCGGCGTAAAATAACTTATTTTCGGCACAATATCGGCCAGAAACAGTCCCGAAGCAGGCGCAGCATTTTTGCGCGGCCGCTTCTGACCGCGCCGGATTAACCAGCCATCTGCAGCTGACCATTACACACGGCCTGTGTGCAGAGGAAAATATGGAGCGTATGAAACAAAATGAAAAAGCTTGTTTTGACATTGAGTGTTCTCGGCACCGTTCTGGGATTGTCAGCAGCGCCGGTCTTTGCGGGACAGACCGCAGCCGCTGCCTCGAAAACTGACATGACAAAAATGCAGCATGGCACGGATAAGGCTGCCGGCGGGCCGGGCATGATGATGGATGCGGCAGGCGGAAAAATTCTGACCACTGCAGAAGGGCACACGCTGTATACGTTCGATAAGGATAGCGGCGGCATGTCCAATTGCGATGCCTCATGTCTGAAAATCTGGCCGGCCTATCATGCCCCCGCCAAAACCAAAGCGGTTGCGCCATGGTCCAAGGTGAAAGCCTCAGACGGTAAGGACATGTGGGCTTATAACGGCAAGCCGGTTTATACCTATATTAAAGACAAGAAAGCCGGTGATATGGAAGGCGATGGTGTCGGTGGCAACTGGCACGTTATCAAATAAAATTTGTGTTTCCGCTCTGATATAGGTCTTGCTCATCAGATTGAAATATTTGATGGGCAGGACTTTCTGTGTGCTAGAGCGCCGTGTGCCAGACTTGGCACACAAAGGACGCTCTAACACTTTAAAATTAGAGCATAATTTCACCTTAAACTGATCCAAGTTTAAGGAATTATGCTCTATCTTCCCTGCGTAACAGGAATGGAAAACTATCTTGAGGGAGTGATATGGCACATATTTTCCGGCGGGCTGAAGAGCGGGATCTCATTGAAATTGTGGCCATGCTTGCCGATGATGTTTTGGGGGCAGCGCGTGAGGATCAGTCCGTACCGCTGAACAAAGCCTATCTGGATGCCTTTGCCGCAATCGGGCGGGACGAGAACCAGTTCTTGCTGGTTGTCGAAGCTGACGGGCAGGTTGCCGGTTGTCTTCAGCTCAGTTTTATCCCAGGCCTTTCAAGACTTGGCATGTGGCGCGGGCAGATTGAAAGCGTGCGGATTGCCCGTGATTATCGCGGGCAGGGCTTGGGTAGGCAGATGCTGGAATGGGCAATCGGTCAATGCAGGGAAAAAGGCTGTGGTCTGGTGCAATTGCACACGGATGTCTCGCGCAAAGATGCGATCCGTTTTTATGAGCAGCTTGGTTTTAAAGCCAGTCACGCCGGAATGAAGCTGGCTCTCTAAAATATTTGCAATCATTTGCATCGAATATGCAGCTGCTGCGTTATTGTCAGACCGGAGTATTTTCTCTGAACCGCTTTGAAACAGGAGATACAATCAATGGTAGATACTGCAAAAATCAAAGAGCATTTTGAAGTGATCGGTGCAGACGGTGTTCACGTTGGCATCGTCGATCATGTGGAAGGCGATCGTATCAAGCTCACGAAAAACGATGCCGGCGCACATCATAAGCACCATCATTATATTTCACTGGGGCTGGTTGCTGATATTGAGGGCAACAAGGTTCGTCTTTCAGCCAATGCTGATGTTGCGATTACATTTGAGGAAGAGAAAGACGGTAAAGCCGCTATGTGAAGCTGCTCCGGTTCTCCGATAATCAAACCCGCCATTTCCTGAATGGCGGGTTTTGTTTTGCAACACTTAATAAGTGTAGAAAAGGATGGGAATAAATCCCGCGGTCTGTAAATGCTCGACCGTTTCGAAAAACGGAAATGCAACAAAGAACACCAGCCCGTCAAAGAACGTATTATAGAGCGTTTTCGGACGGATGGTCAGGGTTTCCACATCTCTGTAGCCCGAGAAGCGCGGGAAAAAGCGCGGCACTTCAAGCTTATAATCACGATAGGGCTGACCGAAAGTGTTTTCGAGATAGCCTTCCTCGGCAAGAATAACGAACAGGAATGTGATGTAGCAGGCGATTGTCAGCAGGAGCGCGACACCGAGACTGCCGGTGAGGCAGCCGATACCGAATGCACCGATTGTGCTGAAAACATAAAGCGGATTGCGGCTCAGGGAATAGGGGCCGGTGCGAATGATCTGCGCGCCTTTGTGGCCGCCGATATATAATGTGCACCACATGCGGCCGAGAATGGCCACCATGATAAAACCGAGGCCGAAGGCCTCAATATATTCATGAGTACCGCGCGGCCATGCAGAGCGTACGAAAAGCAAAGCAAGGAACAGGAGAACTATAATAATCGCTACGGCAAGGCGCCGGCGTGCCTGATAGCGGCTCATTTCTTTCATGGATTGCATTGGGCAGGACCTGTGTCTGTGGATTTACTATCATGGAAACAGAGTCATTATCGCAGAGAGGATCGTCTGTTATGACGATCACATATCTGTTCTTCAGAAAGCGGATTATTTTATGTCCGTATTTATTCCTTGCCCGAATGTAGACGATTTAACCGCGTGGCCCAAACAGGATGATGCCTGCACCGGCGAGTGCCAGCATACCGCCGGTAATGTCCCATCTGTCCGGCGAGAAATCCTCTGCCAGCCGCAGCCATAATAATGAGGCGATAATATAAATACCGCCATAGGCCGCATAGGCACGGCCTGCAGCCTCAGCGTCAATAAATGTGAGCAGCACAGCAAACAGGATCAGGGATGCAATGCCCGGCAGCAAAAGCCATACGGGTTTATCCAGTCTCAGCCATGCCCAGAAAGCAAAGCACCCTGCAATTTCAGCAACCGCAGCCAAAGCATAAATAAGAATCTGTGAGACGGGGTTCATAGCTGGCGGTGCTCCTGATATCTGCATGTAATCTCATAAAGCATAATAATCTTACCGGTTTAAGAAATCGCACAATCATTTCAAAACGGAACAGAGAGTGATGAGATTGTTCATTTCCTGTTCAATTTCTGTGTTCTAGAACCGGCACTGCGAGCGTATATTGGTGAGACTGCTTCGGTGGCCGGAAACTGTATCTGCTCTGTTTTATTAAAGGCTTCACCATGAGCATCAGCTCATACAGGAAGGAAATTCAAATGAGCACAATGTCGATTGCGACAAATCTGTCCCGCGCCGTGTTGTTTCTGGCAGTCGTTGCCGGTGCTTACACAGTTGATACCGGAACAGCATCAGCTCAGGAAGTACGGCAATGTGCCTCTGAAGGGGGCGTGTGCCGCATTCCTTATCCGACAGAAGTAATCTACGGCAGCGGAAGACGGGCAACATCGCGCTTTATTAATCAGCCGCAGGTGCGTTGCTCGAACTCCGTCTTCGGCGACCCTGCATATGGCAGAGCCAAAACCTGCTCTT
>NZ_ANNO01000439.1:0-230 GCF_000409565.1 Pseudochrobactrum sp. AO18b | reverse complement strand
CGGACGTGACCGCGGCGGTTACGGACGCGATCGTGACGGATATGGCCGTGATCGTGACGGTCGTGGCGGCTATGGACGGGATCGTAATAATGACCGTGAATGGCAGCGTTGCGCACGCGAAGGTCAGTATTGTGATTTCTCCGGCCGCAAGCGCGTACGTTACGGCACACAGGATCGCTTTGTTGAGCGTGTATTCCGTGGCGGCGTAAACTGTGACAACCGCACATTCG
>NZ_ANNO01000438.1:0-7281 GCF_000409565.1 Pseudochrobactrum sp. AO18b | reverse complement strand
GTTTTTTTGTTTTTACTTGGCGAATTCAACAGAAGGTGGTGTGATCTTCGGGCTGAGAGGTGCTTTTTTCAGCTCTTTTGCATCCAGATCAAAGCTTTTGATATCGATGCCGCGCAGAACCTGATCATCATACATTTTTACATAGTATTTTTGATTTTTCAGATCGGCAATCGTTGACCACTGGGTGTATTCCAGCGGAATTTTCAGCTCTTTCGCGGTCTGGATCCAGCCTTTCGGAATATCGAAATTGTTGAGAATGTGCTCGGTCAGACGCACAGCATCATCCCCGCTTGGCTGTTTTTCAACAGTTTGCACATAGGCCGCGGCGCGTACAAAACGTGATGGCGGGGTCGAGTCACCCGGAATGCCAAGTAAGCCTGATCCCTGACCCAGCGGTGAGAATGTCGTGCCGGCGATTTTGAGATCCGGTGCATTGAGCGGCGACATTTTCAGGAAGTTTCTGAGATTGGTCATATGCCAGTCAAAAGACGGCGAATTGGTCATAACACCGACAGGATTGTCGTAAATTTTGAGCTTGCCATCAACCGGTTCAATCACAATCGAAGCGCCGCTGGCATCATGAATTGTATAATGCAGCGGTGGCGCAAACCCCATTTGTGGCTGAACGACATTAATGACGCTCATATCCTGAATGGCGGTTTTGACTTCTTCAACCGTTGCGAAATTGGTCAGAACCCAGCTCAGAACATCCCATGGTGCCAGAGATTTTTCTTTGTCGGTTTTGGAACCGTCGGCATAGCCTGCAAATTCAGGGAAATACAGAACGCCGCCGGCAAGACCTTTTTCATTCATACCGTCAACAAGTGTGGTCTCACCAAGGGCATTCATACCGATGGCAGCATATTTACCCTTCCAGCTCATGCCGGCTTTGCCGTCGGCACCGGTTGTGTGCAGCGTATAGGCGCGCGGAATAACCAGAGCATTGGACTGCAGTTCAATTCCGAATTCCATGGTGCGGGCATAAATGCCGCTGCCGTCTGTTGTCGGCAACAGGAAGCTGGTGCAGGCAACTGCCGCATAGGGCGCTGAAACAGCGGCAATAACAGTCAGGGCGGTGGCTGATTTTACAAATTTGTTCTTAAGGAAGTACGGGAAACTCGGTTTCAAAAGGATGCTCCTTCCAGAGAAATGGACAAAAACTTTTATCACGCTTTGTGTGAATCAGATATGAAGAAATCTATTGAAAAATTGGTTTAATCTTGATCTTATTCTGGTGATTTCTCAAAGTGTAAATATAGACAGTGCAGTTATATCGTTTTGCAGACATTGCTTATTGAGGGGCGATAAAAATATGAAGTGTTTATCAGGAATCAGTACTGCACATATTATCTTTGCCGCATGTATAAGTGCTGCAAGCATCGCCAGCGGGCAGGCTTTGGGGGCCGATATTCTGGCGCCGCAGCCCGTTGCCAAATTTGATGAGCGACGCTGGAAAGTGATTGTCAGTCCTTATATCTGGGCGGCTTCTCTGGATGGTCATGCTAATATTATGGGTCGCCGTACCAATATTGATGTGCCTTTCTCGGATATTTTCGAAAATCTTGATTTCAGCGCCATGGGCAATGTGGAAGTCACAAACGGCCTCTATGGGGTGTATTTTGACGGACAATATACCAAAACCAGTCAGGATGAATCATTCCATGACCAGACTTTGGGAGCGGATGTTACGATGACAACGCTCTCCGCCGGTGCGTTTTTCCGCGCGGTTGAAGTGCCGCTGGAAGGCGAAACTGTTTTCGGTACGCAGCGGGTGTTTGCGATTGAGCCGACTGCCGGTCTGCGCTGGACACAGCTTAAAGTCGATTTCATGCTGGATCGCTGGTCTGAGCGTCGTAAACTGGAATGGACGGATCCGTTCGTCGGAGCACGTATACAGGCGGATCTGACGGATCGCTGGCATTTATTTGCTGAGGCGGATGTCGGCGGTTTCGGTGCCGGTGCAGATTTGAGTGCGCAGGGGCAGGCCTATCTTGGCTATCGCACACATATCTTTAATCAACCGGCATTGTTGCGCTTCGGCTACAGGGCGCTGTATCAGGATTATGATGGGGGCGATGTGCTCGGCCACAGGTTCAAGTGGAATGTTACCGAACACGGGCCTGTTGCTGGTGTCTCGCTGGTTTTCTGAGTTTGCTGAGTTAGCCGCTTGCCTGTTTGATTTGGCAGGCGGCTTGTTTTTGTTCATAAGCTGATTTCAGCAGAGGGCTTAACTGCCACGGATGCAGCATCGGTGCCAAAGCCATTCAGTGTTTCATTATGGTGCTTCATAATATCCGTATAAAGCAGAGTGTCAGAGTCACCCGTCATATGACCATCTGCAAGCAGGGTCACGTCATAGCCCAGTGATATCGCACGTCTCACTGTCGTATCAACGCAGAATTGTGTCATGCAGCCGCCGGTAATGAGATGCGTGACACCATGGTCTTTCAACCGGTCTGCCAGCTCTGTTTCGAGAAACGAATCCGAATATTTCTTGTGAACAAGGATATCATTGCCCGTAGCAGCGATTTCCGGACGCAATTCCCAGCCTGCAGTATCCTTTTCAAGTCTGTGGCCTTTGGCGCCGTCATGCTGGATCAGAAAAACAGGGATATTGGCATCATGTGCCTTTTGCTTCAGCGCCTGAAGCCTGAATACGGTTTCATCCAGCGCGGCTTCAAGTTCAGGCATTCGTTGCGCTGACGCTTTACCGGCAATGATTGCCTTCTGAACGTCGATAATCAGGAGTGCGGTTGTCATTCTGTCAGAAACCTTGCCTTGGAATTTGTCTGCGATTCTTGTGTTATAAAATAGCAGAAACCGGAGCAGAGACTAATTTAAATGGTTAGAGCGAGTTTTGCATGCCAAGTCTGACACACGGCACTCTATTGATAAATGTCCCGTTCGCAGGCTTTCGCAATTTTCGCAGTAATATCTTCAACATCAGCCAGATCAAACATAACCTCGACAGGCGGAGTGTCGATGCGCACCGATAGCATGCTGTTGTTTTTCAGCTGTTTTATGAATGGTACAGATTCTTCATCAGACCACAAGCCGACGGACATGAAGTTAGCAGAGCGCTCCCAAAGCATGGTTTGCGAGGCTTTATCGCCTGTTCTGTGAGTGACTTTGGTGGTTTCTGCAGCGCTTGAAGTGCCGGTCGTAAGAATTGCTGAAATTGTAGAATTATGACAGCGAAGCCCGAGAGCAACCGAGTCGAGCATGACTATTTTATTTTCACTGCCTCTGGGCAGCAGAAAAGCGGATATTTGCGCGCTGTCATCAATAGGGGATCTGTCTTCAGAGATGTGCCAGCTCTGAGATAGTGAGGGCTGATTTGTTTTTGGGAAAAGCTTGTCAAAGCAGGCCAGCCGCTGCGCAGGGTCTTCAATCACACTGCATGAGTTTGCTGAGGTCTGGGCTACGGCATTGGTTGCCCATAATGCAAATATGGCCATACCGGTCAGTATTATGCGCATTGATGCCCCCATGCAGCGCCACAAAGCGGAACAGACGAGCAGAGTAGCTTTGCTTGTCTGCGGTGCTGTTCCGCTTGTTTTTGTTGTCAGATTAAGCTGATTTTTTGCGGCGCAGAAGCGTGGCAATACCGCCTAAGAGCAGGCCGAGACCTGCGCCGATCAGGCCGAAGCTTAAGGCATTGGAACCGATATCGGACTGGTTGGCAGATGCAATAGAGGCCGCTGCTGTTGTAGCATCGGAGCCCCCGGCTTTTGCGTCCATCATTGCTACCATGCCTGGCTCGGAGCATTTAGGCAGAAGTGAATTCTTGGCTTCTGCGCTGTTAGCATAAGTATCCGATACGATTTTTTCGCATCTTTGCTGATCGGCAAGCGATACAGAACTGGTGCCGAATTGCAGATACAGACCTGCTGCAAGGACGAGAACGCCGAGGCCGGTCAGGATAACAGGGCGGGATGAGGAATTTGCCTGAGCCATTAAGATTACCTTATTATGTTATGATGTTCGGAATAGAGTTCGAGTTTTATGCCAAGGCAAGTCTTTTTTCAGACTGAAGTGCTGAAAACAGGCTGCTATCAAGCATTATGCAATAATCAGATTGCGTCCCTGCCGCTTGGCAATATACATTTTCTCATCTGCTTCCAGTAAAGACTGATCGAGATTGAAACCGGCTTCGCACAAAGTGACACCAATACTGGCAGTGATGCTGACAGTTTTATTGTCGGAAGCGACAATACGCAGAATACTTATTTCCCGACGAATATTTTCTGCATATTGATAGATGAAGCTGACATCCGCGCTGTTGATGAAGACGCCGAACTCCTCACCGCCCAATCTTCCGGCAAAGCCGTTTCTCAAACTCAGGCGATTAAGCAGTGCGCCGATACGGCGCAACGCCGCATCGCCGGTTGCGTGGCCATATGTGTCATTGATGGTTTTGAAATGATCGAGATCGATAAACAACAGACCGCCGGTTTGCTGACTGTTGCTCGCTGTGATGAGCTTGTCAAAAAAAGTCGAGCGGTTCAGGACGCCGGTGAGACTGTCTTCGCGCGAATGTTTGATGAGCAGCGCATTGGCTTTTTCAAGCTCGCCCTGAATTTCCAAAGCTTTATTTCGCGCAATCCTGAGGCGTTCAGTATTCAGATAGTGCAATGCAGACATCGGAATAGCGGTCGCAAGCGGACAGACAATCGTCATGATAAGTCCGGCTCCGGCCAGTTGCCCTCCCATCATGGGGACAAAAATACTGGTAATAATGAGGGTAAATATAAGCGCCAGCGCACCTGTTGCTAATGCTTTGAATAGAATGCGCCAATAATTAATCATATTTCGTGCTTCAGTATTGAAAGTCCGGCAGGAGAGAAATCGCGGGAGTTACTTTTAGCACGCCAGCTTCATTTTCTATAGATACTAATGAAACTGATTTCTGCGTCAGTCACGCAGCTTTTGTTACAACGGAAATATTATGAGATATCAGTTCAAAGGATGAGAATCTTAATTTTTTAAATGAGCTTTTTATTATTCTTCGGGGAAGGGGAGCTTCTGGCTGTGAATGACAATTATTCGCGTATTTGAATCACCGCAACGCAGGCGGGGTAGGACTTAAACCGGACAAAATACCGGAAGTCTGCAATCTGAAATCTTATGTAAAAGATTGAGTGAATGGCGATCCCGACTGGATTCGAACCAGTGACCGTCGGCTTAGAAGGCAGGAACTAATTTAATTAAAACAATACCTTAAATGTAGAATGAGACTGTTTAGGTAGTTAGAAGATCAATGGGTTACAGTGATTTTGTAAACTAAAATCACTGCCCCTTTTTCTCCATCTTTAGGATTACTGCGTCGTTCGTTTGTTCATCATGCGCGAGATAGTGGGCTTCCAGCACTCTGGTCACGTCTTTGATAGAATGGCCGGATGCTGCAGCAATTTCCTCAACAGTGGCTCCGCTTCTACGTGCCTTGGTGATGAACGTTCCTCGCAGATCATGGAAGGTTACGCCGGTGATTCCGGCTCTTTTAATGGCGCGGCCCCATGAGGTTTTAAACCCGTCGCTTGTCCATGGTGTCCCCTGACTGCTCGTGAGTATTGTCACAGACTGTTTGTCCATAGAATCAAGCATTGTTTTTAGGGTTGAATACACGCGAATGGTAACGCGCTTTCCTGTCTTAGATTGCTTTAGCCTGATGTGTTGACCGTCATATGCCGACCATGTGAGGTTTAGAATGTCGCCTTGTCTCTGGCCTGTCCATAAAGCCAGCATCAAGGCTTGTATCAGGTTGTCACTCAGTGCTTTGTTCGCAAGTTCTATCTGTTCATCTGTCCAGATGATATCGGCGCGAGTGCCTTTCCAGAGCTTGCCACCGCCAGTGCATGGATTGCGTGTAATTAGCTCCATATCAAGCGCCCACGAAAAAACGCGCTTCACCACCGCCCATGCCCTGTCCGCTTTGCGTGGTGTCTGTGCCATGGTATCTCGCCAGTCCTTAAAGACAGATCTTGCACCATGCTCATTAAGTGCGATGATCGGCATATCACCAAACTCGGATGACAATTGAGCCAGAAAAGGATCATAATCCCTTTGGCTGACTGCGCTGAGATCCGTGTAGGCCGGTGAAGTCTTATACTGGACAATCAAGCCAGCAAGGCTGTCGTTATCTGGTTGCACAGCTGCTTTGGATATTGCGTGAAACTCAGAAACAAATCCCGCAGGGTCTATGGTCGGGTCTACCATAAGACGCGGGCCGCCTCGCCATGCATAGTAATACGTTTGCGTTTTGCCACCGGACAAACGCTTTTTGACTTTATGCAGCCCTTTAAGTGGTACGCGCATGTTTTCGTGCTTTCCATGCCTCTAAGGCTGACATTGTAGAATAATCGGTATTGCGATCCAATGAAGTCAACCATTCATCAAGGCGTAACCGTAAAAACCTTTGTCCTCGCGTTGAAGGTGTGAGTGCCACCGGTCTGACAGGGCAGACTTCCTTGAAGGTTTCTGTGGAGAGGCCGCAATATGCTGCAGCCTGATTTAAGGGCATAGCAGCAGGCCAGTAAGGCTGGTTTTTCATGTTCCACCTCCTTCCGGTGCGAGTGGTGAGGCGGCGAGGGAGGCTTTTATGTTTTCATCATAGCTGCGTTTTGGAGAATTCTCGTGGAACTCTTTTTTGAATACCTGCACAGCCTCATCCAGTATATGCGCTGTGGTGTGTGTATCTGTCATAGCGCGCCTCTGCGGGCTGCAAGCATGGCATCGGCCTGCTCGTATGCCCATTTAGCGTGTGCTTCTGTGGCTGATGCGTATTGGATGCCGTCTGCGGCTATAATTGCTTCCATTGCCTTCGCGGCGAAGTAATCGCGCAGGGTCATGCCTATACTTGGTTCGATGTGATTGTTTTCGCCACCTTCAAATGGGAAAGCTGCGCCACCGGTGTTGATCTGATCTGTCATTCCGCAGCCTCCAGCGCTTCATCCTCAATCACAGTCGTATCAAGGCGGAGTTTTATGCTTGTGATTTCACTACGGTAATATTGCCCATGTTCATTATCGCCATGGGTTCCCTCAACGGCTGCAGCAAATTCATCAATCGTTCCGTCAAAGCAGCCTCGACAAATGCGGATCGTTCCGTCTTTTTCGACAAAAGCTGTCAGCCAGCCATTATCCGAGCCACCGGGGCCTGATACGCGATAGCGCCTAGCGTTAAAGACCCATGCATTGCCGTAGACCCGTGCATCGCCGTAGACCCATGCATCGCCGTAGACCCATGCATTGCCGTAGACCCGTGCATCGCCGGAGACCCGTG
>NZ_ANNO01000437.1:0-8585 GCF_000409565.1 Pseudochrobactrum sp. AO18b | reverse complement strand
GGATCTTCGCCGCGCATAATTAAAATAAGAAAAGGCCGGAGCAATCCGGCCTTTTTGTTTATTATCAATGTATTGCAATAAAAATGTAACGTATTGATTTAATTCAATGGTGCAGCTTTAAAGCGATATTCGCCCTGACTGTCGATGTCGAAATAGTCACCTATTTGCGGGTGGCGCAGCGGTTCGCCGCTTTCATCTTCTTCCAGATTTTGCTCGGAAACATAGGCTACGTAATCCGTTTCCTCATTCTCCGCCAGCACATGGTAGAATGGCTGCTCACGTTTCGGGCGTGAGGCTTCGGGAATGGACATGTACCATTCTTCCGTATTGGCGAATTCCGGATCAACGTCGAAAATGATACCGCGGAACGGTAACAGGCGGTGACGCACCACCTGTCCGATCTGGAAACGTGCATATTTTACTTCAAAAGCACTCATTGTGATCCGTCGTGATGTGGCGTGACAATTGGCAGTGTCGTCTTCTTATTCGCTGCGGAGAAAGATGGCAGGAGAGCTTTGAAGCCGCCACCAGGACGCAGCCCCTCACGCATGAAGAAAGCGCGCAGCGGCGGCACAACACGCAGGATTTCCAGTCCCGTGCCGCGAATGATCTGCGCAGGCAGGAAATCTGAGAGTAGCGTGCGGTTCAGCACATCGACCGAGCCGGTACGTGCCAGAATATCAGGGCGGCGACCACTGTCATAAGCGCGGATAACGCGATCAGAACCGGCATCCTGTTTATCTTTGTTCAGTGCGGAGGTCAGAGTTTCCACATCACGGGTGCCGAGATTCAGGCCTTGTGCACCGATTGGCGGGAAAACATGCGCTGCTTCGCCGATCAGAATGGTTCTCTTGGCCGCAAATTTCAGCGGCACCAGACCAGAGAGCGGCCATGCCTGCTGTTTGGTATCAACTGTAATCTGCCCGAGCATGGATTGCATTTTTGTTTCAATCTCACGGGCAAGCTGTTCGCTGTCGAGTGCCATCAGCTTTTCAGCATGGCGCGGATTGGCAACCCAGACAAGGCTGGAGCGATTGCCGGGAAGCGGCACCTGCGTGAAAGGACCATCCTCGGTGTGGAATTCGGTCGAAATATTCTGATGCGGAACTTTATGGCTGAACGAGCACACAACTGCCGTTTGCGGATAGCGCCAGCGGCGGGTTTGAATGCCGGCTGCATCACGCGCTAAACTGTTGCGGCCGTCAGCTGCCACAACCAGTGGAGTGGTCACAACCTGTCCGTCGCTGAAAGTGACAGAAATATTGTCTGCATTATGCTGATAGGCGGTGGCATTGCTGAAATTACGGGCAATGCGCGGATGCGCGGTTACAGCTTCATGCAGCACCCGGTTCAGCACCAGATTGGGAATATTATAGCCGAAAGCTTCTGTGCCGATTTCAGAAGCGCGGAATGTCACCGCAGGACTGCGGATCAGTCTGCGGGTGCCGTCAACAATACGCATGGAGGCGAGGGCGGCTGTATCCGGACGGATCGTCTGCCAAACGCCGAGACTGTCGAGATATTCAATAGCAGGCATCATCAATGCTGTGGTGCGCCGGTCATCCTGATCGCTTACCGGACCCGCAAGCAGAATATCATAGCCCGCCTGCGCCATCGCCAGTGCCGCAATCATTCCCGCAGGGCCGCTGCCGCTCACAAGAATGCGCGCCGAAGTGAACTCTGATGAATGAACGGAGCCTGACATAATGCACCTCTTTGTTATCCGGATTTTGACAATCAAACAGTCAAATCACCGGAATATCCTGCTAATTTTTAAAAACCATAAGCAGATTTGCCTGCTCATTCTTTTAGGCCATAAGTCGCCGTTACGACACTAAAAACATATGCTTAAAGCGGAGATAGTCACGAATAGCAGGTAACTTCTTTGGATGAGCGACATTTTGTCTATTTTTCAAGTCAGCTTTTCTTGCACTTTTGGTGTTTTTCGACAAAAGCTGTCAGGACTGATAATTCATTAATTTTTTGTAACAGAATCGGCAAAGATCTTGAAAGCGAAACTGACAGACAAACTGAAAGCTAAAAAAGTCACTCTGCCTCAGGTCAGGGCTTTTTCTGTTCACCTGTTAACGGCTTCCGGCTCCTTTCTGGCCTTTCTGTCACTGGTTGCTGCCAGTGAAGAAAACTGGACGGCAATGTTTCTCTGGCTCGGGCTGGCACTTTTCGTCGATGGTATTGACGGGCCGATCGCCCGCAAGCTGGAAGTGAAATATGTGTTGCCGAACTGGTCGGGCGAGCTTCTCGATAATATCATCGATTATGTCACTTATGTGCTGATCCCCGCATTTGCGCTCTATCAGAGCGGTTTCATGGGGCACGGCCTGTCATTCCTGTCCGGCGCGATCATTGTTATCAGCAGTGCGATTTATTATGCTGATACCGGCATGAAGACCAAAGAAAACTTCTTCAAGGGTTTCCCTGTGGTCTGGAATATGGTGGTCTTCACCCTGTTCATCGTCGGTCCGGGTGAATGGACAGCTTTTGCGGTTGTTGTTGTCTCGGCGATCTTGTCATTCATGCCGCTGAACTTTCTGCATCCGGTGCGCGTGGTGCGTTTGCGTCCGCTCAATCTCACAGTGTTTCTGCTGTGGTGCGTTTTCGGTGTGGCGGGTATTTTCTATCAGATGGATGCGCCGCTCTGGGTGCGCATCGGTATCTCCGTCACCGGTATTTATCTCTACTGCATCGGTATCGTGATGCAATTCCTGCCTAATCTTGGTCTTAAAACTGCTGCGAAATAACAGGGAATTCTGACAATGATAAATGCAATTCTGATCCGTGAAACCGGTGGTGCCGATGTTCTGAAATATGAACAGGTCGAACTTGGGCAGCCTAAAGCAGGCGAGGCACGTATCCGCCATGAAGCGGTCGGATTGAATTTTATCGATGTCTATTTCCGTATCGGTCTTTATAAAGCACCGCAACTGCCTTTCATTCCGGGGCAGGAGGGCGCAGGTACAGTCGTCGCTGTCGGTGAAGGCGTGACGAATGTGAAGGTCGGTGACCGTGTGGCCTATACAGGTGCTATGGGTTCTTATGCGGATGAACGGCTGATTGCTGCGGATCGTCTGGTTAAAGTGCCGGAGAATATGGATCTGCGCCTTGCCGCATCCATGATGCTGAAAGGCATGACAGCCTATTATCTGATTAACCTGACCTACAAGGTGCAGAAGGGCGATACGATCCTGATCCATGCCGCCGCCGGCGGCGTCGGACAGATTGCCGGACAGTGGGCGAAACATCTTGGTGCAACAGTCATCGGTACTGCCGGATCGCAGGAGAAAATCGATCTCGCGCTGTCCCTCGGCTATGACCATGTTATCAATTACCGTGAAGATAATTTCGTCGAGAAGGTGAAGGAAATCACCGGCGGCAAAGGCCTGCCGGTGGTCTATGACAGTGTTGGCAAAGATACGTTCCCGGCATCACTGCAAGTTCTGCAACCACGTGGCTTGTTCGTGAGCTATGGCAATGCATCGGGGCCGGTGCCGCCATTTGAGCTGGCACTGCTCAATCAATATGGTTCGCTTTATGCAACCCGCCCGACGCTGGGCTCTTATATTGCTACAAGGGAAGAGCTGGAACGTGCGGCGCAGGCGCTGTTTGATGTGGTTGCCAGCGGCGCAGTCAAAATCAATGTCAATCAGACTTATGCATTGCGGGATGCAGCACAGGCGCAGCGCGATCTCGAAGCGCGCAAAACCACCGGCACAACGATACTGATCCCGTAAAATCATTTTCAGATTTGAAAAACAATATTCCGGCGAAATCTGATTTCGCCGGAATTTCTTTATACATCTTGCAAAAAGTGTTCATAGAATTGTTATAAATTACTTTTCGGCTTTCCTATTTTTTTGACTGTGGCATAAGGTGGGCGGAAGAAATGTCTAGGGGACACATGACAGAACCTTCCGCAAAACCTCAACAATTACTGGCTGAGCAATTACTGGATGTACGGCGTTTAACCAAACAGTTTGGTGCGCTGAAAGCATGTGACCAGATTGATCTGACGATTGAACATGGCGAAATCCACGCGCTGCTGGGGGAAAACGGCGCAGGAAAATCCACGCTTGTCAAAATGTTGTTCGGCTCTTTGCAGCCACAGGATGGTGAGATTTTCTGGAAGGGACGCAAAGTCCGCATGAGTAATCCGGCCTATGCCCGCAAGCTCGGCATTGGTATGGTTTTTCAGCATTTCTCTCTGTTTGACAGTCTGACCGCTGCAGAAAATATCGCGCTGTCACTGGATGCGGGGCTCTCCCTCAATGAAGTTGCGCAAAAAGCTTCGCAGATCGGTGAGACTTACGGTCTGCCGGTCGATACCAATGCGCTTGTCGGCGATTTGTCAGTTGGTGAGCGCCAGCGCATCGAAATTATCCGCTGCCTGTTGCAGGAGCCGGAACTTATTATTCTCGACGAGCCGACATCAGTTTTGACCCCTCAGGAAGCGGACAAGCTGTTTATCACGCTTAATCGCCTGAAAAGCGAAGGCAAATCCATTCTCTATATCAGCCACCGGCTGGAAGAAGTGAAGCAGATTTGTGACCGCGCAACCGTGCTGCGTCATGGCAAAGTCGTGTCCCATTGCACGCCTTCGCAAGAAACCGCAGCGTCGCTTGCCCGTATGATGGTTGGCGAGGATGTGGCACTGGTTGAACGTCCGAAAGCTGAATTGAAGTCAGCGGAACAAGCGACATTGCTGGAGATTGACGGGCTTTCACAGGCACCGCGCGGACCATTCTCAACGGCCTTACGTAATATTTCCCTGAATGTCGCTGCCGGTGAGGTCGTGGGCATTGCCGGTGTTGCAGGTAACGGCCAGAGCGAGTTTTTTGAAGCTGTATCCGGCGAGTTGCGGCAGGATCAGGCATCGACCATCCGTATTCGCGGGCAGCAGGCAGGTCTTGCCGGTATCACACAGCGCCGGATGCTGGGCGCAGGTTTTGTGCCGGAAGAACGTCTGGGACATGGCGCTGTGCCGGAACTGCCGCTGACGGATAATCTGTTTCTGTCGCGTTACCGTACCGATGCAAAAATGTTCCTGAAGGGTGGCTGGTTCAAAATTATTTCGCAATCTGCATTGTCTTCCGCTGCCAAACGCATCAATGCGATGATGGATGTACGCAAAAATGCGGAAAATCCGGTGGCCGGTGCACTGTCCGGCGGCAATTTGCAGAAATTCATTATCGGCCGTGAGCTGGATCGCAACCCGTCTGTTCTTGTCGTCAATCAGCCGACATGGGGCGTGGATGCCGGTGCGGCCATGCGTATTCGTCAGGCATTGGTGGATCTGTCACGTCAGGGTTCTGCCGTGCTGGTCATCAGTCAGGACCTTGATGAATTATTTGAAATTTGTGACCGTATCGCAGTGATGCATCATGGTCAGTTATCCGAAGCCATGCCGCGCGATGTTGTAACGGCTGAAAAAATCGGCCTGATGATGGGCGGGGCAGTCTGATGCGTATTGAACTGATTAAAAGACCACAACCCTCACGTTGGTTCAGCGCAATTTCTCCGCTGTTAGCACTGGCGCTTGCAATGATTTGCGGCGCCATTTTGTTTGCGCTGATGGGTAAAGATCCTTTTGCTGCACTCCATGCGTTCTTCATTGAGCCGCTGCTGGATATGTGGTCGATCCATGAATTGCTGGTCAAAGCTGCGCCGCTGATCCTGATCGCTGTCGGGCTTTCAGTTTGCTATTTGTCGAATAACTGGAATATCGGTGCCGAAGGTCAGCTGACCATGGGCGCGATTACCGGTTCGATCCTGCCGATATTATATCCGGACGTTCAGGGCTGGTATGTTCTGCCGCTGATGCTGCTGATGGGGATGGTTGGCGGTGCGCTTTATGGTGCGGTACCGGCTCTTTTAAAAACCCGTTTTAATGCCAATACGATCCTGACCAGCCTGATGCTGGTCTATGTAGCGCAGTTCTTTCTGGACTGGCTGGTGCGCGGGCCTTGGCGCAATCCGGAAGGTAATAACTTCCCGGAAAGCCGTCAGTTTCATGAATATGCTGTGTTGCCGGAAATCTGGTCGGCCGCAGGGCGTGCGCATTGGGGCTTCATCTTCGCAATTATTGCCGCATTCCTGCTGTGGTTCATGCTGCACAGCACCCTGAAAGGTTTTCAGATCAAGGTTGTCGGGCAAAGCCCGCGTGCAGCGCGTTTCGCCGGTTTCAGTGCGGGCAAGATTACATTCTTTGCCTTTATGGTCTCCGGTGCGCTGGCAGGTCTTGCCGGTATCAGCGAAGTGTCCGGCGCTATCGGTCAGCTGCGTACGACAATCACACCGGGCTACGGTTTTACAGCGATTATTGTTGCCTTTCTCGGGCGGCTTAATCCGCTGGGTATTATTGCGGCCGGTCTGGTGCTGGCATTGTCCTATCTCGGCGGTGAGGCAGCACAGCTTTCTATTGGTATCTCAGAAAAATCCGCGCGCGTGTTTCAGGGGATGATCCTGTTTTTTGTGCTGGCCTGCGATACTTTCATTCACTACCGCATTCGTTTTGTCAGTCGCAGTCAGCATGATCTGCGCGGGGAGGCCTGAGCCATGGATATGACACAGGCAATTATGCTGACTATTGCAACAGCGGCCACGCCTCTGCTGATTGCTGCCATCGGCGAGTTGGTCGTTGAACGCTCCGGTGTACTCAATCTCGGTGTTGAAGGCATGATGCTGATGGGCGCGGTCACCGGTTTCGGTATCGCTCATTTAACCGGCAATGCATGGCTCGGCATGATCGCAGCAATTTTTGCAGGGGCAGCCTGCGCATTGCTGTTCGGCTTTCTGACATTGACACTGGTCACCAATCAGGTGGCAACAGGTCTGGCTCTGACTATTCTGGGGCTGGGCGCATCGGCAGTGATCGGCGAGGGCTTTGTCGGTCTTCCGGGCGTGCGCCTTGGCGCGATCTATATTCCTTATCTGAGCGATATTCCGCTGATCGGTAAATTGCTGTTCGGACAAGACCCGATTTTCTATATCGCATTATTGCTGGTTATCGGCGTCAGCTGGTTTTTGTTCCGCTCACGGGCAGGGCTTAAACTGCGCTCTATCGGCGACAATCACGGCTCCGCCCATGCGCTAGGCATCAATGTGGTGCGCACGCGTTATCTGGCCGTGCTGTTCGGTGGTGCCTGTGCAGGTCTCGCCGGTGCGCAGCTCTCCCTCGTCTATGTGCCGCAATGGGTTGAAAATATGACTGCTGGCCGTGGTTGGATTGCACTGGCTCTGGTGGTTTTTGCTTCATGGCGGCCTTGGCGTGTGCTGATCGGCGCCTATCTTTTTGGTGCAGTGACGATCGGTCAGCTCCATGCGCAGGCATTCGGCATCGGCCTGCCGCCGCAACTGTTGTCGGCACTGCCATATCTGGCGACAATCATTGTGCTGGTGATCATTTCGCGTAACCGCCGCCTGACAATGATGAATACACCGGCATCACTCGGTAAGCCCTTCGTGCCGGATAGATAATCCGGTGGCCTATTTGTACCAGACCGCTGATACATAGTCGTTTTACAGTTTTTTGATTACGGACCTTAACAGGAGAACGGGGACAATGAAGAGAACGCTAACAATTCTTGCCACTGCGGCAACGCTTGCCATGGCAGGCACCGCCATGGCTGAAGAAAAGCTGAAGGTCGGCTTTATCTATATTGGTCCTCCGGGTGATTTCGGCTGGACCTATCAGCATGATGAAGCCCGCAAGGAGCTTGAAAAAGAACTGGGTGATAAGATCACAACCAGCTATCTGGAAAGCGTGCCGGAAGGTGCTGATGCCGAGCGTTCGATTGAGCGTCTGGCGCGTGCAGGTAATAAGCTGATTTTCACGACATCTTTCGGCTATATGGATCCGACCATCAAAGTTGCGAAAAAATTTCCTGATGTGAAATTTGAACATGCAACCGGTTATAAGACAGCAGAAAACGTATCTGCCTATAATGCGCGCTTCTATGAAGGCCGTTATGTGCAGGGTCAGATCGCTGCCAAATTGTCGAAAAACGGTATGGCTGGCTTCATCGGTTCCGTGCCGGTGCCGGAAGTTGTGCAGGCTATCAACTCCTTCATGATCGGCGCGCAGTCCGTTAATCCGGATTTCAAGATCAAAATTATCTGGGCAAATTCATGGTTTGATCCGGGCAAAGAAGCAGATGCTGCCAAGGCGCTGATCGATCAGGGCGTTGACATTCTGAGCCAGCATACAGATTCCACCGCACCAATTCAGGTTGCGGCAGAACGCGGTATCAAAGCCTTCGGTCAGGCTTCGGACATGATCAAGTTCGGTCCTGAGACCCAGCTGACAGCGACAATCGACCATTGGTCGCCATATTATATCGAGCGCACCAAAGCTGTTCTCGATGGCACATGGAAGTCGCAGAATACATTCAACGGCATGAATACCGGTCTGGTTGCCATGGCACCGCTGACCAATATGCCTGACGATGTGAAAGCAATGGCTGAAGAAACCATCAAGAAGCTGACCTCCGGCGAGCTGAAGCCGTTTACCGGCCCGCTGAAAAAGCAGGATGGTTCTGAATGGCTCAAAGCCGGTGAAACCGCCGATGATA
>NZ_ANNO01000436.1:0-5487 GCF_000409565.1 Pseudochrobactrum sp. AO18b | reverse complement strand
GTCTTTTTTTATATGGTTCAGGCGCGGTCAATACGACCGGAATAACAGCCGCGTCCGGCATTATGCGCATGAATATAGGCGGCGTTCTGATCGCTGAAGAGGCGTTCAATTGCCGCTTCAATATCCGTACCCTGCACAACTTCAGCTCCTATAATCATGCCTGTAGCATTATAGGCACGCAAAGACAGGAGCCGCGTGCGCATGACTGAGGGAACCTCGTTGATCCGGTCATAGGCTGCCACTGCATTCTCGCGTACATAAATCGCATGAGTTGCATAATAGGGTGTTTCTGCGCTTTGGCAGACATGGTTGAGCAGCAGCAGGATTTCACCTATTTCAGCCTCACACATCTCAATACGGTCAGGATAACCTCTGTCTTCAGCAATCACGCGTAGTGCACGATGCTGTTTCAGTTCATGATCGGGTAAGCCAAATAGGTGGCGAAACGGCTCCGGTGAAAGCCCTGTGATACGAAAATCCATAGAGAGTCTCCTGTAAATAACAGGAGGATTAAATTGCAGATACAAAGCGGAAACACTGCAATTCTGCTTTTCAAATTTTTGATTTGTAAGATTGGTACGGCGTGTATCCGGCAATAAAAAAGGCCCCGCAGAACGGAGCCTTTCATTGCAATCGCAATAACGATTTTATTCAGCTGCATCTGCCGGTGCGGCATTGAGCATACCATAGCGTTCTTCGCCGATTTTGCCGAGCAGTTCGAGCTGGGTTTCGAGGAAGTCGATATGGCCTTCCTCATCTTTCAGCAATTCGTCAAAAAGCTGACGGCTGACATAGTCACCGGCTTCATCGCAGATTTCGCGGGATTTCTTGTAAGAAGCGCGGGCGTCATATTCACCGGCCAGATCAGCTTCCAGAACTTCTTTTACAGTCTGACCGATACGCAGCGGCGCAACAGTCTGCAGGTTCGGATGGCCTTCGAGGAAAATGATACGGTCGATGAGGCGATCTGCATGCTGCATTTCTTCAATCGACTCTTCGCGTTCCTTTTTCGCCAGACGGGTATAACCCCAGTCAGACAGGAGGCGGTAGTGCAGCCAATATTGGTTTACTGCGCCGAGTTCGAGGAAAAGTGCCTCGTTAAGCCGCTCGATGACCTTTTTGTCGCCCTTCATTCCATTTGCTCCCGAATTGTTCACGTAACGCACGAACGCGATCAATATAGACAATGAACTCAGAATCATTGTGCTCGCGCCGAAGATGATATTCTTCAGTCACTCTTATGATCGTTTCAACAACATTTGGGAAGCAGCCGCAGCACCGGCCACGCTTCTTCATAGCATGGTAGACCTTGGCAGGAACAATCAATTGCCAGCAATCTTCATCCAGCATCTGGATGATAGTATTTTCGATTTCTTTGGCAGTAATTACATTGCAATGGCAGACTAGCATGCTGCACCATGCATAGAAAAAGCGGTGTTTAATCCGGAAAATACGGAAAATGAATTTGAAATATGCAAATGACCTGAAGAAATCATGTTCTGATTTTCATCATGATCGCTGAAAAAGAAAGCAACCATGGCTGCATTCATAAAATTATACTGATTCATCATTCCTCCAAATGAATGGGTCAAGGCCAAACATTTAAAGTTGCACTGTAACTGTTTGATTTTCTAATGCTTCACAGAGGCGGGCTTGTCAAATTGTACAGATTAAAACCATTCTAAAAATCAACAATTTAGAATGATTTTAAACCTGAGTTAAATACCCATATTAATTGAACTATTCGGTACGGAAAAACGGCAGAACGGAGAATTTACGGTAAAATCATACCTCTGTGGCGTGTTGTCACACTACGTATAAAAACGGAATTTCAACAGGGTTTTAAAAAGCAACTCGCCCCGAAGGGCGCGCTGCATCATCTTCTATATCCGGTTCAACTCAGAACTGGAACTGAGTGGCGACAACGAATGTACGACCCTGACCGGAGCCCGATGTGCTGAGTGCCGGTGTATATGTTTTATCAAACAGGTTGGTGACTTTGAGGGACAGGTCAACATTTTCATTGAATTTATAGGTCGCGAAAATGTCTACCAGATCATAGGAGTCGGACTTTGTCGGAGGCAGCAAATTGCCCCGTGCATCTGCAGCAGCAACCAGACCGCTGGAAACATAGGAATATTTCACACCGGCAGAGAGCTTCTTATCAAAGAAATATCCGCCAAGGGTCGCCGCAAAAACATCATCCGGCAGATACTGGCTTGCACCAAGACCCGGTGTCTGCGACGGCAGGTCAGACTTGTTATGGGTGTAGGAAAGGCTGCCGAACACATAATCGGAATTATAATGTGTTTCGAGTTCAAAACCTTTCACGCGGGATGTGCCCGGCAGGTTAACAAACTGCAGCTTGTTGAAAGTCGTATTACGCTGCGCTGCGATATAATTTTTAACATCCATATCAAAGTAATTGGCTTTGAAACGGATTGTGTCGCCTGCGGTAATCAGATCATCATGCTTCATGTTCAGACCGATATCCCAGCCGCGCTGCTCTTCAGGCGCGAGATAAGGATTTGGCACATAGCTGGATGCTGTTCCGCCGGGATGCGTGCCGCCGATCATTGTTTCCTGCAATGTTGGCGCGCGCATTGACTGCGAATAGGTCACATATGGCTGGAGCCAGTCAGTTACATTGTAAGCGAGTGTAACTTTAGGGTTCCACAAGCCTTTGGACTGATTGGCGGAATACATGCCGTTATCTTCAAAGCCCGGAATACCGCTATCGGCTGTACCGTCCAGCTTGTAGAAGTCATAACGCAGACCGGTCAGAACCTGAAGGCGGTCGTAATTCCACTCGACCTGAGTAAAGGCTGCGCCGCGGTTCATGCTTGAATCAACCGGATTAACGCCGACTTTCACGCCGCCGGTATTGTCGTGATTGTATTCAACGCCGTATTTCCAGTCGATATACAGATCATTGACTGTGAAACGGGAAGTGTTGGCAACTGAGAAGCCGATGGATTCATTTTTAATTTCACGGCCAAGGCTCGACAGAGTAGGGCTGTTGCCACCGACATAAGTCAGTTTTGTGCTGTTGAAATAACCGTTGATCGCTAGGTCAATCAGATCATTATCGACAGGCTTGTAGACGTAATTGGCTGTAAATGTACGGTTCTGCAGCAGCAGATCATAGTCAATTGTCGGCGGCACAGGCATGAAATTCGTCTGCGATGTGCCGTATTTATTGTTATAAATCACGCCGCCAAGTGTCAGCTTGTGATCTTCGGCAAATCCGAATTCTGTTTTGAACAGGCCGGAAGTCATTTCCTGACCGGTTTTATTCTGGGTGATGCCGTCACCGTTTTTATAATCATTGGAATCGCGGCGGCTGAGAGCGGCAACAATGCCCACTTCATTAACGCGCATCGCACCGGCAAGCATTTCAGAGAAGCCGACGCCGTTGCTGCCCCATGATGCGCGGCCGAGAACGCCTTTGTCCTTGCCTTCCATCAACACGTCATCAACGCCGAGTGTTTTGAAATTAACGCTACCGGCAAGACCGCTGCCGCCTTCAGTGGTCACTGCACCGCGGGTAATATCAACGGAGGACAGCAGATTCGGATCGATATAGCTGTACCCTTGAGCATCATGCGCCGTGGTACGGAAAGTCTGCGGCGCACCGTCGATCATCATATTCACGCGGCCGGAGCCTTCAAAACCGCGAATATTGACCGCAACACCCGGATTGGAGCCGTTAATACGGGTGAATACGCCCGGAGTTTCACGCAGAACCGTATCCAGTTTTTCACGGCCGTTCAGCTTGATCTCTGTTTTGGAGATTGTGCTGACCGGTGCCGGACGGGATGTAATATCCTGAGGATTAACGGTTTTAACATTGATTGTGTTGAGCTGAACATCACCGGATGCATTTTCTGCAGCCGGTTTTGCAGTCTGAGCCTGTGCCTGCTGGGCATTGGCTGCGCCAGCCATAACCACAAGGCTGATAGCCGTGCTGCCGAGACCGATTTTAAGATATCTGGAGAGGTTGGAAGGCTGCTGCATTGAAAGTCTCCGCATCGTTGCCGCTTATTGGCGGGGCAAGCAAGGCATTAAAATTGCGTTCGGAACCTTGGCGCTTGCACCGGAAAAATGTTCTCAGCAACAATCAGCAGCTTTTCCGTACTGATCTGCGAGTTCCCTGATCCGGCTGGTGCAGGTTCAATTCTGTACTATGCGGAGGCCAGATATCCTCTGTTTTTCCACACAAGTTTATGGACAATCACATGATTTTTAATATGACTCTTAAAGTCCACTATTGCTTCCAATAATTAATATGATATTTTGTGTCAAGAAAACTTCCTGAAAATAAACAGGATGGTTGCATTGATGCAACGGGGGCCAGAAGGCGCCGATAAACTGATCCGGCAGTTTTGTTGAAAAGCCGGATTTGACGATGACACTAATAGACTGCATCCGGCGGATGTGGTCGGTACAGGCGTATAATAATGACTGCAACGCAAACACATTCTCAGTCCCTGACACCGCAAGATATCCTGCGTCTGCGCAGTGAAAATCCGAAATCCCGTGAGAGGGACTTTGCTCAGGCTCATGGTATTACCGAGGCTGATTATGTTGCTGCCCATGTCGGCACATCTGCTATTCGCCTGAATGTGGACATTGCTGCAATTCTGAACGGCGCAACCACACTCGGCGAAGTTATGGCGCTGACCCGCAATGAAAGCGTTGTGCACGAAAAAATCGGACCTTATGAAAAAGTATCCGTCGGACCGCATGCGTCTCTCGTGCTCGGCAAGCAGATCGATCTGCGTATTTTCCCAAAAGCCTGGGCCTATGGTTTTGCTGTAGAGAAAACTGACAGCGAAAATAATATCCGCCGCTCATTGCAGTTCTTCAACAAGGCTGGTGATGCGGTTCACAAAATCCATCTGCGTGATGCGTCCGATCTGGCCGCCTATGAAGCACTGGTTGCTCAGCTGCGCTCGGACGATCAGAGCCAGACAGTTGAAACCAAAGCTGCAACGCAAAAAGAGCCGACAGACATTGATACAGTTGATGTAAACGGCTTCCGTGAGCGCTGGACAAACATGACTGACGTACATCAGTTCGTGATGATCCTGCGTGATTACGCTGTCAGCCGCAAACAGGCTGTTGAGCTTGCCGGTGAAGAATTCGCCTGGGAACTGGAAGCCGGTACAGTTGAAAGCATGATGAATACGGTTTCCGAAACCGGCCAGCCGATCATGGTTTTTGTCGGCAATAACGGCTGCATTCAGATCCATACCGGTCCTGTTAAAGAGATCAAAATGATGGGCCCATGGCTCAATGTTATGGATCCGACTTTCCACATGCATTTCCGCACCGATCATGTTCATGCCGTTTGGGCTGTCCGTAAGCCTACCAAAGACGGCCATGTAACATCGCTGGAAGCCTATGACGAGCAGGGCGAAATGATTGCCCAGTTCTTCGGCGAGCGTCACGAAGGTGAAGCAGAGCGCACAGACTGGCGTGAAC
>NZ_ANNO01000435.1:0-3129 GCF_000409565.1 Pseudochrobactrum sp. AO18b | reverse complement strand
ATGCAGGGCGGTTTATACCGCTCTGCATGGCTCATTTTTAAAATTGCCCGCTGTCTCCCTTGGCGGTGAATATTATCAATGACGGTCAGGATAGTTATCTTTGGCCGGAACAGTCTCGGATTGACCAATGTCTTTTGCCCGCAGCACTCTTTTTTCATCCCGGATCAGGTCTTATCGTTTGGTTGCAGCTTTTGCTGCCGGTCTGCTTTCTGCCACCACAGGCGTTTTGCCGGTCGCCGGTATGATCTCACCTGCACAGGCAGAAGAGGTCAAAACCTTTACGGATACAACACGGCTGGTGAGTGTTGGCGGCGCGCTGACAGAAATCATCTATGCGCTGGGTCTTGAAGACAAGCTTATTGCCCGCGACCGTACCAGTATTTATCCGGAAACAGTCAAAAAGCTCCCTGATATCGGCTATATGCGCCAGCTTTCATCGGAAGGTATTTTGTCTGTTGCACCGACTGCCATGCTGGTGATTGAAGGCAGCGGCCCTGCAGAAACTATGGATGTGCTGAAACGCGCTTCTGTGCCGATGATTATTGTGCAGGATCAATATACCGCTGAAGGCATTACCAATAAAATCAATGCTGTGGGACAGGCATTAGGTGCTCAGGATAAAGCCGCGGCTCTGGCGGAAAAAGTTCGCACTGATCTGAAGGCTGTTGAGGCCGCCACCAGCAAAATCACCGAGAAAAAGCGTGTCCTGTTTATTCTGTCCCGTCAGGGCGGACGTCTCATGGCATCAGGGCGGGAGACTGCGGCTGACGGCATGATTAAGATGGCTGGCGGCATCAACGCGATTGACGAATTTCAGGGCTACAAACAGCTGACCGATGAAGCGCTTGATAAAGCTGCTCCGGACATGATCCTGCTGATGAATACCGGTCCTGACAAAGCATCGAATGATTATTCGGATCTGCTTGCCAATCCGGCGCTGGCTGCCACACCGGCAGGTCGCAACAAAGCTATTCTGGCCATGGACGGGCTCTATCTGCTCGGCTTTGGGCCGCGCGCTGCTGAAGCCGCGCGTGATCTGGCAGAAGGCCTTTATGGCAAGGCTGCTCAATAAGACATTGAATTGGTTCAGCCCGTTGCCGGAAGACTATACGGCAGCGGGTGACGCATTCTGAAAAGGTAAGAAGCTGTCTTCTGCCGGAATGTGTTTTCATCAAATTTCACATTCGCAGCAGCTTTTCGATCTGCCTGCTGCATGGCTGAAACGGAAAGCATAAGATTTTGACTGATACTGTTGGCGATATGCCTGCTTCCCACTTTGCCAAACGCAACACAGTCGCGGCATCCTCAAATGTGATAAAGCCTGCTGAGAGCGGTAAAGGCGCAGCTGTCCTGCAAGGTGACCGTTCGCGTCAGGCGCGTATTCTGATAGCACTTCTCGCAGTTCTGCTGGTGGCTGTTGCATTATTCAGCCTCACAGCCGGTGCTTCTCAGGCATCAAGCTGGTCGGTGCTGAAATCCCTGTTCTCCTCGCAGATCAATCCGGATGATATTACAGCGCAGCGCGATCATATCATCATTGTGGACATCCGCCTGCCGCGTATCATTCTCGGCATTCTGATCGGCGCTTCACTGGCCGTTTCCGGCGCGGTAATGCAGGGTCTGTTCCGCAACCCTCTGGCTGATCCGGGACTGGTCGGCGTTTCTTCCGGCGCCAGCCTTGGTGCGATTGTCGTTATTGTTTTAGGTGGTACATTCCTTGCTCCGGTACTCGGATTTCTCGGCATGTATACATTGCCGCTGGCAGCCTTTATCGGCGGCCTGACGACAACACTGATCCTGTATCGTGTTGCCACGCGCAGAGGCAGAACTTCAATTGCCACAATGCTGCTTGCCGGTATTGCGCTTGGTGCCATGACCGGCGCTTTCAGCGGGGTGCTGGTTTATATTGCGGATGACAGACAGCTACGCGATCTCACTTTCTGGGGGATGGGTTCGCTGGCCGGTGCCACATGGATTAAAATCCTCACTGCCGGACCGATTATTGCGCTGACATTGTTTGCGGCTCCGTTTCTGGCTCGCGGATTGAATGCTCTGGCTCTGGGGGAGGCGACAGCCAATCATCTGGGCTTGCCAATTCAGCGTATTAAAAATGTAGCAATCATTCTTGTGGCCGCAGCCACAGGCGCTTCGGTTGCAGTCAGTGGCGGCATCGGTTTTGTCGGTATTGTTGTGCCGCATTTGCTGCGTCTTTCCATCGGGCCCGATCACCGCTATTTGCTGCCTGCCTCTGCATTGCTGGGGGCTTCGATGCTGCTGCTGGCGGATGCTGTCAGCCGCACTATTGTTGCTCCGGCTGAAATCCCGATCGGCATTGTCACTGCATTTGTCGGTGCTCCGTTCTTCCTTTGGATTTTGCTGCGTCGCCGTGGTTTGCTGGACTTATAATCATGATAGAAACAAAAAATCTGGCCGTTCAGCTTAGCGGCAAAACCATTCTGAAAAATGTCAATATCTCAGCTAAACCCGGTGAGGTGACAGCCATTGTCGGGCCGAACGGCTCCGGCAAGACTACGCTGATCCGTGCGCTTTCCGGCGATTTGCCTTATACGGGGCAGGCACTGCTTGATGGTGCATTGTTCGAAACCTATAAGCCCTGGCAGATGGCTGAACGCCGCGCAGTGCTTCCTCAGAACAGCGCTTTGTCCTTTCCGTTTACGGTGCGTGAGATTGTTAATCTCGGCCTGACCGGCGGTCGTTCCGGCCTGACGGCAGCGGAAGAAATCCGTTTGCCGGATCAGGCATTGGAACTGGTCGATCTGAGCGGTTTCGGCGGCCGTTATTATCAGGAGCTTTCCGGCGGAGAGCAGCAGCGCACGCAACTCGCGCGCGTGCTGTGTCAGGTATGGAAACCGGTGCTCGATGGTCAGCCACGCTTCCTGCTGCTGGATGAACCCGTCTCCAGTCTTGATATCCGCCATCAGATTGTGGTGATGGATATTGCCCGTAATTTTGCGGCCAAAGGCGGCGGTGTCATTACGATTCTGCACGATCTTAATCTGACAGCCCTTTATGCAGATCATGTTGTGATGGTGCATAATGGTGAAATAGATGCCAGCGGCTCCGTGGCAACCACACTGACGAATGACCGTTTGCTGCGGGTCTATGAAT
>NZ_ANNO01000434.1:0-1703 GCF_000409565.1 Pseudochrobactrum sp. AO18b | reverse complement strand
GTTGGGGGGCTTCTTAAATTCATGGATAAACGGGATTAGAGCGGTTTACGTCCGGATTGAATCATAGTGCTCACTCTGGATTCTTTATTTGGTCGCATTATCACGGGCGTCAAGTTGATCTAACTTGACTGTGAAATGCTCTAGTGTGCCGCAGCGACTGCGCGAACTTCCAGCTCATCAATACCCAGCAGCTTGCGTACATTCGGCCGTGCATCAATCAGATCCTGAATGCTGTATTTGCCAAGCACTGTGAAGAAAGCATTCAGTGCTTCGCGCAAAGCAGAATTCAGCGCACAGCTGTCAATCAGCGGGCACTCACTGTCACTGTCGAAGCATTCTGCCATCGCAAAATTATCTTCAGTCACACGCACCACATCAAACAGCGAAATTTCCGCAGCAGGGCGGGCGAGTTTCACGCCGCCATTGCGTCCGCGTACTGTTGTGACAATGTTGTTTTCAACGAGCGGCTGCAAAATCTTGAACAAAAACAATTCCGAGACCGTATAGGCCTTGGCGATTTCAGCAATACGGCTGAGACTGCCTTCATTTGCTGCACAATACATCAGCATCCGAATAGCATAATTGGTCTGTCTGGTAAGACGCATTTCAGGTCCTTTCCCGCAGCGCATCAGGGCGCTGCTAAAAACATGAGCGCAGTTTAGAACTATTCTGAATAAATATGAAGTCCTGTTTTGAAATTAAAGTCACTAAAATTAATCATGTTTTAGTGATTTTGCACAGCCCTTGTTTTAAAGTCACATTCCGGTGACCGTTTACAGGCCGTGATTATGTATTCAGCCGAAGCGAAATTGCTGATTCCGCAAGAGATTTGCAATATCTGTCAGAGGCTTACTGACACACATCCACCCATTTTGCATTGGTCAGTTCGGCCAGACGATGCGGATTAATTCGCACAGCACTGTTAACAGCACCGGCCGCAGGCAAAACCTCTTCAAAGGCTTTCAGCGAAACGTCACAATAGATTTTCAAATGTTCCGCAACACCGAAAGGGCAGACCCCGCCGACAGGATGACCTGTGGCCTCCAAAACAGAATCAAAATCCAGCATGCGCGGCTTGTTCTGAAACTGATCTTTGAACTTGCGGTTGTCGAGCCGTGCATCACCGCGGGCAACAAGCAGGATGATATCTTCACCAAGTTTGAGTGAAAGTGTTTTGGCGATTTGTGCAGGCTCCACATTATGAGCGGCAGCAGCTTCAGCAACAGTTGCAGTGCTGGTTTCCAGCTCAATAACCTGCACATCCGGTGCTTTTTCAGCAAAAAAGGCTTTCACAGTTTCAAGGCTCATGAGATTTCCTGTGCGCTTTCGTCAGAACAGTCACATCAAAGGGGAATGGTTCTGAATTTCGGGATTGCCCGCATGATGATACAGAACATCATGCGGTCTCAACAATTATTTGCAAACAAGCACAATAATTTAAGCGGAGGCGATTGACGAAACGACAAGAGTGCCTGTATGTAGCCTTCATTCGCCATCACAGTGCGTTTCGGGCTGATTTGCCTGAGGAGGGGTGGCCGAGTGGTTTAAGGCACCGGTCTTGAAAACCGGCGTGCGGGAGACCGTACCGTGGGTTCGAATCCCACCCCCTCCGCCATAATTTATTTTCCCCATGTTGATTGCTTTTTATCTGTAGCTGAGCCTTTGTATTTAAAGGGTCATACGTTTCTTCTTTGCACTTATTA
>NZ_ANNO01000433.1:0-319 GCF_000409565.1 Pseudochrobactrum sp. AO18b | reverse complement strand
AAAACTCTGTAAGGCGTTAAGAGTTATGGCAGTGGCCGCCAAGCAGTGCAGCCACTGCCAGTACATATCGCAATGACTCTGCCGGTTTTTATTCCGGCAGGGGTATTTTCTAACCCGATACCGTAATCTTGCCTTTCATATTGGGATGAAAGCGGCAGTAGTAATCAACCATATCGTCAGCGGTAACGATATGGGTTGCCACTTTGCCGGGCGAGATCATCACCTCCCAACCGCCTTTAACTGTGGCAGTATGGGCAAAAGGATCCTTATTTGTCCATTCAATGGTTTCACCGACTTTTACAGTGATTATAGCTGGCAC
>NZ_ANNO01000432.1:0-3394 GCF_000409565.1 Pseudochrobactrum sp. AO18b | reverse complement strand
GCGGTCGGTTGAGAAGGAGCGCGGTCATTTCAGGCTGGCCGCAACATGTTCGGCATGCTGTTCATGGCCTTGAAACAGCTTCAAACCGGTTTCCAGCAGGCCTTTCAGCTCTGCATTCTGAGCAGAAGGGATCAGCAGCGTTTCCAGTGCGCCATTCACCTGCTTGTGATAGGCGACTTCATTATCGATATAAGCCTTGTCGAAGTCAGCTCCCTGAAGCTTATCTAGTTTGGCGCGTTCTTCTTCACCCGCTTTGGCAAGTGACTGGCTGGTGGCATTATCTTCCGGCGTTACATTGAGTTTTTTGACAAGCGCCAGAGCCATTTCATTGACGGCTGCATGGTCTTTCTGCATCGATTCCGCGAAGGCTTTAACCTCGGGATTCGTCGTTTTTGACAGTGCAAGCTTGGCCGCTTCAATATCGATGGCACCGGCACTATAGGCGATATGAGCGATCTGAGGGTCAGTCGGTTTGTCAGCTGCCATCGCCAATGAGCTGGTGAATGCAAGGGCGGCAGTGCCGAGTACAGCGATCAGAGTTTTCATCGGACTCTCCTTGGCGCCGTTTTGTTCAGCGCCTGTTTCGGTTGACACTACATTTGATGTCAGCCCGCCGGAGAGGTTCCCGTTATTTTTCGAGACCCAGTTTCCTAATCACGGCTTCAGTCAGCCGGGCGCAGCGCATACCGGCAAATGGAAAGGCGTTGATCAATATCGGCCCGATCTGTTCTTCAAGCTGTGTGCGGATGAGTTTTCTGGCGCGATGCAGGCGGGTCTTGACCGTAGCGACCGGAATATTGAGCGCAGCGGCAGTTTCCTCAGCACTCAACCCTTCAATCACACGGGCGACGAAGACAAGGCGGAAGCTTTCAGGAAGCGCATCAGTGGCTTCCTCTACGAGAGTGAGAAGCTGGCGCTGCGCCATGATACGCTCCGGATCGGCAGTGGTGGAATGGGAAAGCGGAAAGGGAATAATCTCTGCATCCATGTGTCCCGCTGTTGGAGCTGGCACAGTGACTGCTGTGCGCTTCAAGCGCTTTTGTGCCCGAAGTCGCATCAGTGCCGCGTTGAGCGCGATACGCGACAACCATGTCGAGAGCGAAGCACTGCCTTCAAATGTATCAAGATGGGTAAAGGCGTTCAGGTAGGCTTCTTGAAGCACATCTTCGGCATCTGCATTATTGCGCAACACCGCACGCACGAGCCGGTAGAGGCGTTGGTTATGCGTCTTGATGATCTGACGGACGGCTTCCGTTTCTCCGGCGGCAGCGCGGGAGACGAGAGCCGCTTCTTGCAGTTCAGCGGCGGGCAGCAAAACGGACATGAATTTTCTCCTCTCAGAGACTATTAGATGCCGGTTGTTCCATAAGGTTCCGCAGTTTTTACAAATTTAAACGTCATTCAGCTTGTCAGAAGCTGAGTATAGCCTCAAAGCCGTTTTTCTGCCCGCTTGGCGGGGAGGAAAATTGCAGGCGGGCGTGCATCTGACCGGCAATTTCAGTGGCAATGGGAATACCAAGTCCTGAACCCGGTGCTGCAGTTGTGCCACGGCCAAATCTTTTCTGAACACGCAGTAATTCTTCCGCAGTAAGGTTCTTGCCGCTATTTATAATGCGGATCGTACCGTTTTTATCGGCCTGAATGATAACCGGCTCATTCTGCGCACCATGAAGCAATGCATTTTCAAGCAGGTTCCTTATGACAATAGCAAAGGCGTCTTCATTGACCGGCTTCATCAGACTGGCCTCAGAGTGGCGCTGATAAATAATCCGGTCATTGGAAGCCATTTTACGCTGAAATTCCTCCACCAGAAGATTAAGGACGCTCAGGAGATTCACCGGCTTATCCGCAAGCGCTATATTGGCTTCTGCACGTGCCAGCTGCATCAGTTTTTCAACCAGTCGTTTCAGTTTTTGCAGCGATGCTTCGATCTGTTCGACCCGCGCTTTGCCCGATGCGCTTTTCACTTCTGTCATCAGCAATTGCGTATGTGCCAATGCACCGGCAATCGGCGTGCGTAATTCATGGGCACTGTTTGCGGTGAATGCCCGCTCTGCTTCAAGAGCGGATTGCACGCGTCCCATCAAAATATTGACCGAATGCACGATCGGCTGAAGCTCGATCGTCAGTCCTTCAGCTTTTATCGGTGTCAGATCTCCGCTGTCTTTCTCGGATATTGCCTGCCGCAAATCGCCGATAGGATTAACCGAACGCCGCGCAACAAGGCGGATAATATAGAGGCTGAGCGGCACAAGCACGAGGATCGGCAGTAACAGGGCAAGCGCACCTTCATTGATGGCTTCGCGCCTGTTTTTCATCTGATCCGCGACCTGAACAAAGATCGTATTATCGGCTGCGGCGACAGTATAATAGCGCGCAGTATCATCCTCCCAAAAACCCTCAGCTAATGGCGCAGGGAAGGCACCGTCGATAATATCCGATGAGTGAACAAGGATTTTGCCACTGGCATCTCTGGCCTGATAGGTCAGATATTGGCGGGATGAGGATTGAGCGCCGTTGTCCAGCGACAGAGCTGCACCGGATTGGTCACGATGCATAATGTCGTCGACGATGAGCGGTGTCAGCCGTTCGGTGGTTTCCTGCAAGGCACTGTCAAAAATCTCTGCAAATTCGTCCCGCATCACCAATATGCCACCGACAGCGGCGACGACCCAAAATGTCACCACAGCTGCAGTCACAGAAAACATGAGGCGTCCGATGAGGCTGGGAGACTTCATGTTCTGTCCTCAACTTTGTAACCCACACCACGCACCGTACTTATCCGGTCATGACCGAGCTTTTTACGCAGGCGGCTGATATAGACTTCGACTGTATTGCTCTCAATTTCCGAGCCGAATGCATAAAGCGCTTCTTCAATCTGTGCTTTGGAAACAATAGCACCGGAGCGGTGGAGCAGACATTCCAGCACCGCCCATTCGCGTCCCGAGAGGATAATCTCGCCCTGCGGTGAAAGGATATTACGCTCGGAGATTTTGATTTCGAGATCACCGACATGCAATACCGACACGCTGTTGCCGCCATATCTGCGTGACACGGCCAGCATACGTGCGGTCAGCTCATCAAGATTGAACGGTTTAACCAGATAATCATCCGCGCCTGCATTCAGCCCTTCAATACGGTCTGATATCTGGTCATGCGCGGTTAATATAATAACCGGTACCGGATTATTGGCACTCCGCAAATCTTTGAGGATAGTGAGGCCGCTGCCGTCAGGGAGGCGCAGATCAAGCAGGATCAGGCCATAAGCAACGCTTGTCGCAGCCAGTGCCGCATCTTCAGCCGTCTGCATCCAGTCAACTGCATGACCGCTTGCCAGAACATGATCGCGCACGGCCTGACCAAGTGTATCATCATCTTCAACAAGAAGAACTCT
>NZ_ANNO01000431.1:0-1747 GCF_000409565.1 Pseudochrobactrum sp. AO18b | reverse complement strand
ACCCCACCCCCCTGTAACCGGTTTCAAGTATATAATGTGATTTCTATCTGCGAACAGCCACAGAATTAGCAACCTGCGGATTTGTTTGCCCGTTCACGCGGCATGAAGAGAGCGTATCCAGAGCCGGAGAATAAACCTGTGTTTTCACCTGCATCAGACCGAGAACTGTATGAAACAGTTTGTCATGAGATTGCGGCTCGGTTGCTTCTTTCGCGAGACAATCCTGCCTGATTGTGGCTTTGGCATCTTTTCCGAGCCACAGCACATAAGGCACGTGAGTCTGCTGTGACGGTGCTACAAAATAGGGGGCACCATGGAGATAGAGGCCAAATTCACCAACGGATTCACCATGGTCTGACATGTAAATCAGCGAAGTATCGAGCTTGTCCTGTTTGTCGCGCAGCCGGTCGATAACCGATGAAATAATATGATCCGTATAGGTGATACTATTATCATAGGCATTGAGAATTTCTTCGCGGCTGCATTTTGAAAATTCAGCACTCTGACAATCCGGTGTAAAACGGCGATATTCATCAGGATAGCGCAGATAATAAGCCGGTCCGTGACTGCCAAGCTGGTGCATCACCAGCACTGTGTCCTGTGTTATGCCGGACATCCATGTATCGAGTTTATCCAGAAAAATCCCGTCCAGACATTCGCCGTTTTTACAATATTTCGGATTGTCTGATGTCGACAGCGCTTCACTTGTCACACGATCAGCAACAGATTTGTGGCCTGTATTATTGTCCCACCACTCCACATGTACACCGGCATGTTTCAGCACATCGAGCAGGTTTTCCGTCTCCAGACCCTTCTCATGGGTGTACTCATCGCGTGTGTAAACCGAGAACATACATGGCAGGGACACCGCTGTGATGGTGCCGCAACTGCTGGTATCGGAAAAATAGGTGATGTCCTGACGGGCAAGCTCAGGATTGGTGTTTTTCTTATAGCCTCCGAGGGAAAAGCTTTCCGCACGGGCGGTTTCGCCTGCAATAACAATCGTCAGGCGCGGTTTTCTGTTGCCTGAGCCGGCATTGGCAACCTTGGCATCCGTACCGAGCGGCTGCACAATAATATTCTGATTTTTACCGGAGCGGATGCCCAGCTTGACAGCATTGCCAATCGGCATCACCGGATTGAGCGTTGCAATCCATTCCTTATGTTCGCGCCCCAGCGAGGTAAAAGTGCTGGCATTCAGCATGAAAAGTGCGGCTGCAGCAAACAGCGCCGGAAAGATAAAAGCAGAATTCTGCTTCACTTTTTGCAGGAATGAACGGTGCTCGATTTTTACCCATAAAATCAGCAGGGAAGGCAGAATACCAAATATAACAACATGGCGTATGAAGCCGAAGCTGATGAGATGTCCCGCTTCGGCATTGGTTGTGTCGATGGCACTTTGCAGCATTTCCACATCAATGATGGTTCCGAACTGATCGATGAACCATGATGCCGTAGCCGAAACCATAATGAGAAAAATAAACAGCGGTTTGGTGAGATATTTCACGGAAACAGTGATGCAAAGCGCTGTTAACAGGCAGAATATGCCCGCAACAAGAGCCAGAAGCGCGCCGGTTGGCAGCAACTCCTCTGAGCGGTGCCAGAATGTTGCATTGTTTACTGCGGTAAGATAGCCGGCTGTGATGATACTTAAGGTTACGCTTTCGATATGCGGGCGGCGCAACTCTGCCGGAGTATTCAATGCCATGACTCGTCGTCCTTGAAGTTCTGTACTTTGGACAAACGA
>NZ_ANNO01000430.1:0-9971 GCF_000409565.1 Pseudochrobactrum sp. AO18b | reverse complement strand
AACGCGCCGGTGCTTTTGCTCCGGCGCGTGCATATTCAATACATTTCTGCGTTTTATTCCGATCTTGTTTTCAGGAATATTTTAGGCACCCAGAAACCGGGTTTCGGGTCAACGATGGCACTCAGCGCACGGGCATAATCAAGAACGAGACCCGGTGTCCATGCCATGGTTTCTGCGCGCTTGCGCATCATGCTGGCAGCCCAGAGTTCCGGATAAACAATCGCACGGAATGCTGAGAAGACCGGCCAGCGTTTATTCCGGTAAACACCTTCCAATGCGGCATCCAGAGCATCAGCCACTGCGCTGGAGCAATTGCGGTTTGTCAGATTATAGGTGTTGTCGGCCTTGTAGGTTTTCCAGAAAGCACGCAGCTTATCTTCATCAATATTATTGATAACCACCTGTACCGTAGACTCGCACCAGTCTGCGGCTTCCGATTTATAATCAGGTAAAAATCTGCCTTCGATATTATTATCGGCAGTGGCACGCAAAGTGCGGCTGAACTCATTGGGAGAACGGTCAATTTCTACTGCCGGATAATGACTGATATAAACATCAGGCACCAGCTCCAGAGCCGCATGACCGGTGGAGATGACACCATTGGCATCAATAGCAGCAATATAGCGGCTGATCGCACGCTGGCGCAGCGGTGTCATGGCCGTACCGGTTGGTGTCCAGACATGAATGATTAATTCGCCGCGTTTAGGGTTTTTCTCATCCGTTTCATGATGCGCGGTCATTGCCGAGAGTAAGCTGCTGCGCCCGAAAAGACGTGAAAGCGGCGCACCGGCCTCAAGACTATGGATGCGAAGCGCAACATGGATAATACCGAAGCTGGTGAGCATGATAACCGCGCCGACATTGGCGCCGACAGTACCTTCATACCAGGTCGGCCATGGCTGCAAGGTCGCAACGGCCAGAATAAGTTCCAGCACACCACCGGCAATACCAGCCTTCCAGCGCGGATAGCGCACAACCCACGCGCTGGCGATACGCATACTGCCGTCAACAAGAAAACACAGGCCAAACACCATGGCCAGAAAGAAATTGCTGGCGGCACTGGATGTGTAAATAAGAATACCGACAGCAAATAATGCAATCCCTTGCACTATGCGCATCTGTCTGGCTGTGCCTTCGCTACCGGCTGCGGCAAGCAGGCTGAGAGCCGCTTCCGGCACCAGAAAATAAGCAAAAAGATACGGGCGGAGCAGGGTATCTCCGTCCAGTGCATCAATCAGAATAGCAAGGCCGACAATAAGCCAGAGAACGCCGATGACGAACAGTGTTTTCCAATGTCTCTGGATGATTTCACGACCCAGAAAAAGAAACAGAATACGTATCATGCGTTGATCTCGGTTGTTCTCTTGTAATTGTCATAGTGGCGCTTTTATTCAGTTAAGCGCGAAGAATTTACTATTACATCTAAAATTGTACAGACAGCTAAATAAATATTGCAAAAAAGAATAAAAAACCTGCTGGTCATAATATTGTCCGGTCAGGCTCCCAATTATGCCTCATTCCGCCGCAAAGCATAGGCATCGTTTATTCTTCGGGGAAAATAATGGTTCGTTCTTTGCGCGCTTTCGGAAAAACACTTGCTGCCGGTCTTGCTGTCACTGCATTGGCTTCACCGGTTTTTGCAGCCAGTAATGACCAGAACCAACGTATTGAGGTCGCTTTTGTACTCGATACAACCGGCTCAATGGCCGGTCTTATTGACGGGGCCAAAAAGAAGATCTGGTCGATTGCCAATACCATCATTGATGTGAATCCCGATGCGGATATTCGTATGGCACTCGTGGCCTATCGTGACCAGGGCGATGAATATGTCGTTAAATCCTATGATATGAGCGCGGATGTGCAGGGACTATACGGCAAGCTGATTAAGCTTGAGGCCGACGGCGGCGGCGATACACCCGAATCCGTCAATGAAGCGCTGGATGAATCTGTCCGCAAGCTGCAATGGACTAAAAATGACAATACCAGACGGATCATTTTCCTTGTCGGAGATGCGCCGCCGCATATGGATTATCCGAACACATGGCAATATCCGCAAATTCTGAAACGTGCGAAAGAAGATAAAATCACCGTCAATACAATTCAGGCCGGTGATGATCCTGACACGACCAAAGTCTGGCGGGAAATTGCCCAGCTCGGGCACGGGCGTTATATAGAAATTCCGCAGGATGGCGGTAATATCACTGTTATGGAAACGCCGTTTGACAACGAAATTATCGTTGTTCAGCAAAATCTTGATAAGACCGTGATTGCCTATGGCAGTTCAAAAGTTCAGGCTGAGCTTTTCAGCAAGATGGATGCAAAATCTGCCGCTCCTGCAGCTGTAAAGGTTGATAATTCACGCTATTACTCGAAAAAAGGCGGCGCTAAAGAGGTTGTAACCGGCGGCGGCGATCTTGTGGCGGATGTGCAGAACGGCAAACAAAAACTGGATGCCGTGAAGGATGAGGAATTGCCGGAAAATATGCGCGGCAAATCCGGTCAGGAGAAACAGGCAATTCTCGACCGCAATGCGCAGGAACGCACGAAACTTGAAGGGGAAATGGCAGGCCTCATCAGCAAGCGTGATGATTATATAGCCAAGAAAACAGCTGAGCTGAGCAAAGACAGTGGCGGAGATTCATTCGATACTGTTGTTAAGGAAACTCTAGTTGAACAGCTGAAATAATACTCTGATTTTGGCACTCTGTTCATAGCGGGCAGGGTGCCTCATGCCGTAAGACATTTTATAAATATATAAGCGGTGAAAGCCCCAGAAGCAGGCCGGCAACGGCGATACTGCTGCGCCAGTAAAACACGCCCCACAGGCCGGAAACTAAAGCAATTGGCGCCGTAAAAACGCAATATATGATGGCATAGCCGTCATTTCCCGCACCGAAAAAGACCAGATAATAGAATATAAAGGCCGTCAGCGCGCCAAAAATCACGGATATGATTGCAGACAGGCACCAGTTTTGTTTGCGCGAGGGTGTTTGCTGGCTCATATATCGTAAGCAATCCGCTCAATATTCCCGTTACCGGATAATCCGAACAGAACATCCTGAGGGACTTCAAGTTTCAGCGCTTCATTTCTCGGGATATTGGCATAAATACTGCGAATTATCCGGCCGGTCACACCATGCGAAACGATGATTTTGATCTGAGCCTGATGTTCTTCAATAGTGGTCAGCACGTCTTGAACGCGGGCGGACATATCTTCAAAGCTTTCACCGTCAGGAGAGTGAAAGAACCATTCATGGCGCTCCAATCCATCACGGGCATTCGGCCATTCCTGCTCTATCTCGTAATCCGTAAGACCTTCCCATGAGCCCATACCAATTTCCATCAGGCGCGGGTCGAGTATGATTTCATCCGGTTTGCCCAGTTTTTCGGCGATTATTTTTGCAGTGCTATGCGCACGGCCTAGCGGGCTGGAAAAGAGAGCAATATCATCGGAGATGATGTTTTTGCGAAGAGTTACACCTGCAGCAGCAGCCTGACGCAATCCGAGCGCGGTGAGCGGAGAGTCGACTTGTCCTTGCCAGCGTGCGGCAGCGTTAAAAATCGTTTGGCCGTGACGAACTAAATAAATCACGCTGCTTTGCTCCTGAGTCCAAGGCTGTTTTGTTTTTGCAGTGATGAGAATACTCAAAAATAATCCCTCAAGCCATCGCTGGCTTGAGGGATAGTTTTTTAGCCGATTATATCGCCGGTGACAGGGCCTTCCCAGTTCGGTTTCCAACCAAGGGCAGGAGCCACATATTTGGCAAAAGATTCCAGCATATGCAGGTTATAATCCGGCCCAAGCTGGTTCGGAATTGTCAGCATAAGAGTATCTGCCAGTGCAATGGCGCGATCATTCTTCAGCTCTTCAATCAGCCGGTCCGGTTCGGCAGCATAGGTACGGCCGAATGTTGAACGGAAACCGTCAATCATACCAACCCCGTCATATCTTTCAGATGCATTACCAAAATAAGCGGCATCCTGTTCGTTCACAATCGGGAAGATGCTGCGGCTGACAGAAACGCGCGGAGCACCGGTATGACCTGCCGCACGATAGGCTTCGCGGAAACGAATAATCTGCTCCGCCTGAAGCTCGTCAAAAGGCATTCCCGCATCTTCCGTCAACAAAGTAGACGACATCATGTTCAGGCCTTGTTGTCCTGTCCATTCAGCACTTTCACGGGTCGCAGAACCCCACCAGATATGATCGCGCAACGTAGAAGAACGCGGTTCAATCGGCATCATCTGACCGCCGGTCGTGCTGCGTTCGCCCGGTGCCAGTCGTTCGCCGTCAATTGAACGCATGAACAAATCGAATTTCGTGCGTGCAATATCAGCACCGCGCGGATCAGTTGAACCGGTATAGCCAAAGGTTTCGTAACCGCGCACCACTGTTTCCGGTGAGCCGCGACTGATCCCCAGTGCAATACGTCCGTCTGCGAGAATATCGAGAGCGGCAGCTTCTTCAGCCAGATATAGCGGGTTTTCATAGCGCATATCAATAACACCGGTACCGACTTCGATATGTTTTGTCTTCGCCGCAATCGTTGCCAGCAATGGCATTGGCGATGCCTGCTGACGGGCAAAGTGATGCACGCGGAAATAAGCGCCGTTCACACCAAGTTCGTCCGCACCAACGCCGATATCGACTGCTTGTTTCAGCATGTCACTGGCTGTCCGCGCCTGCGAACCTTGTGCATTCACATAGTGACCAAAACTTAAAAAACCAAAGGATCTCATAGAGTTACTCCTGCCGCTCAAGCGGTTTCAATAGCAATTGGTCTTGATATAGTATGCAGGTGGAAGAGGCGCAAAGCTTGCAAATAGGACACTGTGTTCATCATGTGACCTATAGTGAGGAGAAATCCCCCTCATTGCGTTGTTGGTTATTTTTTGACCTGATGTCTTGATACCTGATTATAGGCAAGAGGCATTCGCAAGGGATAGTATTTGTGCTGGATCTACCTCATGTATTGTTACAGCTATTTGAGATGGGGTTCGAGTAATTCTTGTCGCTAAGTAGCAGGCTGGCATTTTATCCCCCAGCAAATTGATATCATTTGTGGAAGCTATGAATGCATTAGAAATGTTTCATAGCTATACACACGGCCGGAGTGAGTACGAATATTGGCTTTATCGTCCTTACCCTGAGAGTTTTCCGTGGTTTAGCGAACGTTGAAACTTCACCACAAATTTATCATAATCTGCGCCGTAATATCCGCCCGTTCTCATGGCGCAGGCAGCGATAAATGACGGCTCCGAATGATAAAAAACAACACGCACATTCCGAAACAACACTGCAGCCTGAAGGGCTTGCACAGTCATCCCGACGCTTTGACCTGATAAAGCGCTATCAGCATTTTTTCTTTCCTGTTGCCGGTTTCGTTGTCGTTCTGCTGGCAATCTATGTATTGGAAAATATGCTGCAGAATACGTCCCGTTCGCAGACAATGGCGGCGTTTCATACGATTTCATGGCAAACAATCAGCCTTGCCATATTTTTCACAATGCTCAGCTATGCCGCTGTTGCACTATATGACGTGGTCGCAGTCGAGACGATTGCTCCGGGGCAGATTCCAAAACGTCTTGCAGCGATTGCAGGAGCGGCAGGCTATGCAATCTCTAATGCGCTTGGTTTTTCACTGCTTACCGGTGGTGCATTGCGTTACCGTATTTATGCGGCGGAAGGTATCAGCCTTGCCGATATAGGGAAAATAGTCGGCACATCGTGGTTTGCCATCTGGTTCGCCCTGATTATCATGGTTGGCGCGGCACTGTTGATTGACCCTAAGGACGTGCCCTGGCTGTCCGCTTTTGACAGCTGTATTGATATTGTGGCCGGACTTGTCATTCTTGGTGGCATCGGCTGGCTTATTTACTGGCTGTCACACAGCGAACGCCATATCAGGATCGGCACTTTCAGCCTGCGATTACCGGATTCAAAAGGCGCTATGGTTCAGATATTCGCCGGTCTGGTTGATGTCGGTGCCGCAGCTGCTACGCTTTATGTGCTGATGCCGGATGGCGCGGTCCCAAGTTTTGCGGTTTTTGCGATTGTTTATGTAATTGCGGTGGTGCTGGGTATTGCCAGTCATGCACCCGGCGGGCTTGGTGCTTTTGAGGCAACAATCATTGCCGGTCTTGGCCTTGGCGGCAATCCGGAAGCCATTGCAGGCTTACTTGCCTATCGCGTTATCTATACGGTCTTGCCATTGGTTACCGCGGCAGCCGGTTTGTTATTCTGGGAGATCATGCGCCGCCGTCATATGCTCGGTAAGCAGGCACGACTTGCCAAACGTCTGGTTGAGCCGCTGATACCGGGACTGAGCGCCAGTATTATTTTTCTGGGCGGGATTATTTTGCTGATTTCCGGAGCCACGCCGGATAAGCGCTATCGTGTGGAATTACTGTCTGACATTGTGCCGGAATTTCTGGTTGAAATGTCGCATCTGGCCGCGAGCTTGGTCGGGGTTGCCTTGCTGATTGTTGCGCGGGGGCTGGCGAAACGGCTGGAGCGTGCATGGCTGGCGGCATTGCTGTTACTTTTAAGCGGCGCTGTTTTCTCCCTTTCTAAAGGGCTGGATTGGGAAGAAGCTGTTACGCTTTGTCTTTTTTCTGTCGTGCTCTGGGAGTTTCGCGATTCATTTTATCGTCGCCCGATCACCGGTAGTTTTGAGTTAAGCTGGCATTGGATTGTGACCGTTGGCACAACATTGCTGGTTTCTACATGGCTTGGTTTCTTTGTGTATCGCCATGTCGAATATTCCAGTGATCTTTGGTGGGATTTTGCATGGAATAGCAATGCGCCACGTTTTTTGCGTGCCACAGTACTGGTTTTCGCTGTTGTCGCTGCTTTTGGTCTGCATACATTAATCAACCGTCATAGCCAGCGCAAACAAAATACCAATCATGATATACCTGAAGCCGTGCCTGCTTTAGTTGTGGCCTGTCCTCATACGGATGCGGCTCTTGCTATGGTGGGGGATAAACAGTTTCTCCTTGCACCTGACGACAGTGCTTTCATCATGTATGCGCAGTCGGGCGGCAGCCTGATTGCATTGGGTGAGCCGGTTGGCCAAATCTCTACGGCAAAAGAACTGGCATGGACATTTCACGCTTTGGCGGATCAGCAGGCATTACGCACAGTGTTTTACGGAGTGGGGCCGCAAAGTCTGCCATTGTTTCTGGATATGGGATTGGTAGCCCTTAAGCTGGGTGAAGTGGCGCGGGTGGAATTGGCGGATTTTTCTCTTGAGGGCGCGCGGCGTCAGCCTTTCCGCTATGCAGATCGTAAAGTCAGTAAAGACGGGTTAGTCTTTGAAGTTATTTCTGCAGCAGATGTACCGCCTTTGTTGCCGCGCTTGCGTGAGATTTCTGATGCCTGGCTGGAGTTTAAATCCGGAAGTGAAAAAGGCTTTTCACTCGGATATTTTGATGAAGATTACCTCAAGCGATTTGATCTGGCTGTGCTCCGGCAGGAAGGGGAAATCGTTGCTTTTGCCAATTTATGGCGCGGTGGTGACAAATACGAAATTACCGTCGATCTGATGCGTTATATGCCGAATGCGCATAAATTACTGATGGATGCGCTCTTTGCCAAATTGCTGATCTACAGCAAAGAGCAGGGTTATAAATGGTTTAATCTCGGAGCCGCGCCCCTGTCAGGCTTAAGTGGCAGCAGGCTTGCTTCCCGATGGAACCGGTTTGGTTCATTTGTCTACAAACGTGGCGCAGATCTTTATCATTTTGACGGGTTAAAGGCGTTTAAGGAAAAATTCGAACCTGTCTGGACACCGCATTACATGGTTTGCCCCGGCGGATTTGAAACGCCGCGTGCACTTTTGGACGTAACGAAACTGATTAACGGCAGTCCGCTGGAGTTTATTCGCAAATGAAAGCAAAACGGCTTGTGGGACTCTTCGGATTGCTGGTGCTGATTGCAGCAGGTATCTATTTATCTATGCATCCGGGCAAAGTGCTTCGTTTCTGGGCAAGTCTGACTGTTTCGGACAAGCCGGTAACGCATGTAAGTGCGGAGCGGCTGTCAGAGATTCCTGTTTATATGCCGAAAGGCGATCCGGCAGGGCTGGCGATTATTATCAGCGATCTTAACGGAGGCGGCGATCGTGAACGCCGTTTTGCCGATGCGCTGCTGGCACGCAACCTGATTGTCTTGCCGGTTGATCTCCGGCAATGGCGTGCAGCACTCGATAAAGAGGATGGTGAATGTAATTATCTTGATTCAGACTTTGAAGCGATCACCAAAGAAGCTTTGCGTGCGCTGGATCTGAATGTTTATTTTCATCCTGTTGTAGCCGGAATCGGGCAGGGGGCGACGATTGCTTACGCCGCTGCGTCAGATTCACCCGATGCTACAATTGCCGGTGCTGTCGGAATTGATCCCGTGCCCGCCCGTACCCGTCTGCCATCCTGTACCGAACAGGCGGAGGCCAGCAAAACGCCGGACGGCGGTTTCACTTATGAATATGGTAAGGAACTTCCAGTTTCTGCTTTGCTTGTTGCAGCGGGAGGCTTGCAAGCCAACCAGCCGGAAGCTGCACGCGAACAGAATATTGCGATATTACAAAATGTGCCTGATCCGGATCAGCGTTTTCGCGTGGCGGCTGATGAGGTGCTGTCAATGGCCGGTCAGGATGCTCAAAATGCAGCTATGCCGGTTGTTGATTTACCTGCGCGTGGCGGCAAAGCAAAATATGTAGCAGTTTTTTATTCAGGAGACGGTGGCTGGCGCGATATTGATAAATCCATAGGGGAGTGGCTGCAGACGCAGGGTGTGCATGTGATTGGTGTGGATTCTTTGCGTTATTTCTGGAGCGAACGTAAACCCGTGGATATTGCGCGCGATACAACAGCTTTACTGAAGAAAGCAGATCCGGGCGGAAAGTTACCTATAGCGGTTCTGGGCTATTCATTCGGTGCTGATACATTCCCTTTTGCATGGAAATATCTTGATCCGACACTGCAAAACCGGATCAGAATGGTAGGGTTACTGGGGGTCTCAACCACAACATCTTTTCAGATTTCCGTTCAGGGATGGCTCGGTTTTGAAGGGGAACAAAAAACGCTGCCGGCTATTCTTTCCATACCACAGGATCGGGTCGTCTGTGTCTATGGTGAAGATGAAGAGGATACGGCTTGTACTGCGGATGCTTTAAAAGGTGCGGATATTATGAAAATCAGCGGCGGGCATCATTTTGACGGGAATTATGAGGCACTCGCCCAAACATTGTTACAGAAAATGCAGAAACTTGCAGCAGTGTTGGAATAATAAATGAAAAATGCACCACAGATAATATACCTGACAAAATTACATCTATTATATCGATAAAATAATGAGAGAAGATTGCGCTGATTAAACAAGATATCTTCATGATTAATATGGTTAAAACAAAGAAGTAATGCTTCGTATATTCTTTTGCAATTCAGAGATGCGATTACCACTTAATGATAAAATATCCAAAATGACAATATAGTCTGTTCGCGTATAACTGGCGCTTGATATGTTTTAGATCAGCAGTAAGATTTTACACAAATTGCAGGCAGAAACCTCTGACTGGTTCGACAAATAATAATTCATACTGAAAACAGCGCCTTATCAGCGCAAGTTTTGTCATTGAGAGGATAATGATATCAGAACGTTAGGAACGCTTAAAAAAATAGCACCAGCTAAGTCATTGAAATAGCTGGTGCGGACGGCGGGACTTGAACCCGCAAGCTCTAAGAGCGGCAGATTTTAAGTCTGCTGAGTTTACCGATTTCTCCACGTCCGCAGTGCAAGATGTTTTATGCACCTGAAACCTGCCTTTTGATCCGTGATTTGCTTGCGGAAGTCAAGGCGCAGATTGCGCGCTGAGTGAAAAATCTGCCGGAATATCACTCGGCATAAATATATTTTGCAAAAATCAATATTGATTGAAATCAGTAATTTAGTCTCATGTAACTCACGTCAC
>NZ_ANNO01000429.1:0-11919 GCF_000409565.1 Pseudochrobactrum sp. AO18b | reverse complement strand
GCCGGTCGCGGCAAGATAATCTTAAACTGAACGCGTAATGCCGCCATCAACGCGGATATTCTGGCCGGTAATATAACCCGCGCCATCAGACGCCAGAAATGCGATGGTTTCGGCAATTTCCTGCTCGGTACCGTAGCGCTGCATCGGAATACGGTCTTTGAATTCCTGCTTTTCCGGCAGGCTGTCGATAAAGCCCGGCAGAATATTATTCATGCGGATATTGTCAGCAGCATATTTGTCGGCAAACAGCTTGGTGTAGGAGGCGAGGCCAGCGCGGAACACACTGGAGACCGGAAAAGCCGGATCCGGCTCAAAGGCTGCAAATGTTGAGATATTGATGATCGAGCCGCTTTTTTGCGCCTGCATGATTGGCGTTACCAGTCGCACAGAGCGCACCACATTCATGAAATAAACATCCATGCCGCGATGCCAGTCTTCATCTGAAAAATCCAGCAAACCGCCACGTGGCCCGTGGCCCGCGCTATTCACCAATACGTCTACGCGACCCCATTTCTGATGTGCGCTGTCGATAAGCTTTTGCAGGTCATCATTAGACTGGTTGCTGCCGGTTACGCCGATGCCGTCATAGGTCTTTGCCAGCGCTTCACCTTTGCCAGATGAGGATAAAACTGCAATTTTATAGCCGTTATCCGCCAGTTTGCGTGCCGCCGCTGCGCCCATGCCTGAACCACCGGCAGTAATAATCGCTACTTTTCCGTCCATATTCTATCGCTCCCGATTTGAATTTTCCTGAAGCTGCCATGAAAATGCTTTTGCTGTAAAGTATTATATAGTCAGTGTTATAATAATTATTGTGCCGTTTGAGAGACGCGGCTTAGCTGTGTAATCCGATGAGATAATTGCTTAAACAATCAAAACAAACTGGTAATTTCCGGCTAAACTTGGCAAAACTGATTTTTGCCTGAGCCGGATATATTTATGACCGGTCATGCCATGGAGGCTATCTTGTCATCATCAGATCTTAAAAAGTCAAAAACTGAAATCAAATCATGGGCAGCATCTGCGCCTGTTCTGGTTGATGTTGCCATGGGGCGCAAGCCAGCCGATATGGTGGTGCGTAACGGTCGTCTGGTCAGCGTTTACTCTGGCGAGATTGTTGCCGGCATTGATATTGCTATTGTCGAAGGGCGTTTTGCCTATGTTGGCCATGATGCAACCCATTGTATCGGTGCGACAACCAAGGTTGTGGATGCCGAAGGCCGCTATCTGGTGCCGGGTCTGTGCGATGCACATATGCATGTCGAGAGCGGCATGGTGACTGTGACAGAATTTACCCGTGCGGTTGTTCCGCATGGCACGACCTCGATGTTTATTGATCCGCATGAAATCGCCAATGTGCTTGGGCTTGAAGGCGTGCGGCTGATGCATGATGAAGCTATGGCCATGCCAGTCAATGTCTACGTACAGATGCCGAGCTGTGTGCCTTCTGCACCGGGACTGGAAAATGGCGGCGCGGAAATCGGTGCGGCAGAAGTGCTGGAAGCCATGAGCTGGCCGAATATTATCGGTCTTGGTGAAGTGATGAACTTTCCCGGTGTTGCCAATAATGACCCGACCATGCGCGGCGTGATTGATGCCACGATGAATGCCGGTAAGACGGTCGGCGGCCATTATGCTTCGCCTGATCTCGGACGTGCATTCCACGGCTATGTGGCCGGTGGCCCTGAGGATGACCATGAAGGCACACGCGCGGAAGATGCGATTGCTCGTGTACGTCAGGGGATGCGCGCAATGCTGCGCCTTGGTTCCGCATGGTTCGATGTGGCAACACAGGTCAAAGCGATTACCGAGCAGGGCTTGGATTCCCGTAATTTTGTGCTCTGCACCGATGATAGCCATTCCGGCACTCTGGTGCATGAAGGCCATATGGATCGCGTTGTGCGCCATGCTATTGCGCAAGGCTTGAAGCCGGTGACGGCCATTCAGATGGCGACGATTAATACGGCTCAGCATTTCCGCTTAGAGCGCGAAATCGGCTCTATCACACCGGGTCGCCGTGCGGATTTCCTGATCGTGTCTGATCTCTCGGCGCTGACGATTGAGCGCGTTTACGGACGCGGTGTCCTGCTGGCTGAGCAGGGCAAACTGGTTGCGGAAATTGCACCTTATAAATATCCGGCAAAAGCGAAAAACACTGTAAAGCTTGGTCGTAAGTTCTCGGCACAAGACTTTGATATTCAATCACCAAAGCCAACTAAAAATGTAACGGCGCGCGTTATCGGCGTGATTGAAAATCAGGCACCGACACGCGCTTTGGAAGCCGAACTTTCAGTGAGTGACGGCATTGTGCAGATGGATCGCCGCAATGATGTTTGCCAGATTGCTCTGGTTGAGCGTCATCGCGGTTCAGGACAGATTACCAATGCTTTCGTGTCCGGCTTTGGCTATACGCTGGATTGCGCGCTGGCTTCAACCGTTGCCCATGACAGCCATCACATCATCGCTGTCGGCACCAATAAGGAAGATATGGCAAAGGCCGTTAATCGTCTGGGTGAGATCGGCGGCGGCGTGGTGCTTTATTCCAAGGGCAGGGAACTGGCCTGTGTGGAAATGCCGATTGCCGGACTGATGTCTGATGAACGTGCCGAGATCGTTGCAGCAAAAGCGGACAAGCTGGTGAAAGCCATGGCTGCGATGGGGTGCACATTGAATAATGCCTATATGCAGCACTCGCTGCTGGCTCTTGTGGTGATACCGGAACTGCGCATTTCCGATATCGGTTTGGTGGATGTGCGTAGCTTCGAGAAAGTTGATTTGTTCCTATGAGTGATTTTATACAATCGGTAAAACAGGCTACGCAGCAAATGCGCGGCCTGTTCGGCGAAACACCTTTGCTGCGTAATGATTATCTGTCGCGCAAATATGGTGCGGATATCTGGCTGAAACGCGAAGACCTGACGCCGGTACGCTCCTATAAAATCCGTGGTGCATTCAATTTTATTTCTGCCGCGATTAAAAAAGCCGATCCGAATGCGGTTTTTGTCTGTGCGTCTGCGGGCAATCATGCGCAGGGTTTCGCCTATGTCTGCCGCCATTTCGGCCGCAAGGGCGTGGTCTTCATGCCGGTGACAACGCCGCAACAGAAGATCGACAAGACCCGCGCTTTCGGTGCCGAGTTTATCGAAATTCGTCTGGTCGGCGATATTTTTGACCAGTGCTATGCCGCCTCGCAGGATTATGCCAAGGCTGAAGGCGGGTTGATGGTGCCGCCATTCGATCATATGGGCATCATCACCGGTCAGGCATCGGTTGCGCAGGAAATTTCCGAACAATTGCCGGAAGGCAAAATCCCCGATCTGATGATGCTGCCGGTTGGCGGCGGCGGTCTTTCTGCCGGTGTAACGCTTTATGTGAAAGCACTGGGCTGGCCGACAGAGTTTCGCTTTGTCGAGCCGCAGGGTGCGCCGAGCCTCAAACTCAGCCTTGAAGCAGGCAAGCGCGTCAAGCTGCAGACTGTTGATAATTTTGTTGACGGTGCGGCTGTTGGTGAGCTGGGCGCAGAGAATTTCAAAATTCTCAAAACCTATCCGGCATCATCCGTTATCAATGTGCCGGAGAACCGTCTTTGCGGCACGATGACGGAAATGCTCAATGTTGAAGGCGTGGTGCTGGAGCCAGCCGGTGCTCTGGCAATTGATGCTCTGAAAGATTTCAAGAAGAGCGAACTCAAAGGCAAAACCATTGTTCTGGTGGTTTCCGGCGGTAATTTCGACTTTGAACGTCTGCCGGACGTCAAAGAACGTGCGCTGCGCTATGAAGGGCTGAAGAAATATTTCATCTTCCGCTTCCCGCAGCGTCCGGGTGCATTGCGCATGTTCCTCGATCTGCTGGGGCCGGAAGATGATATTGCTCGTTTCGAATATTTGAAAAAATCGGCGCGAAATTTTGGTTCTGTGCTGATTGGTATCGAAACGAAAGATGCGAAGAACTTCGCTATTCTCGATAAGAAGTTCAAGGAAGCGGGCTGGGCCTATCAGGATATTACCGATAATCAGGTTCTAGCTGATTTCATCATCTGATGAAGGTTTAAACAGTGTCCTATGTTTATTTGCATAGGACACTGTTGTTTATTTCATTTGCTTTTTAACACGAAAGCGCCCATATGCAGGTCAGGCGCTTGGGTCTGATGCGAGATATTGCATTAGGGCTTTCCATGCTGGACTTCGTTGCGTCTTGAAACTTTGCCTCATGAAGAGGTGAAATAATCCGGTCATTCCGTACCGGATACGGCAGCGCAAGTCGCGTGAGAACATCAATGTTCCGGCGCTTCGTCGTATAAAAATTTGTTTCCGGATTGCCAGCTGCGCATGGTGGTCTGATGATGCGTGTGTCCGGTTCTCCCGGCCGGCAGCGCATATCGAAAGCTTATATTTTGACAAATCAAAATGAAACCGACCTGACCGCTGTTGCGGAAATTCAGGAAACCTCCGGCTTTGCCGCTAAAACTGAAGATAATGCTGGCTTTGCCGCTTTGGGCATTACCGGTCTTTTGCTGAAAAATCTGGATGCAGCGGGCATGACTTCGCCAAAGCCAATTCAGCAGCAATCCCTGCCAGCCCAGCTTAAGGGCAAAGACATTCTGGGTATCGCGCAGACCGGCTCCGGCAAGACTGCGGCATTCTCCCTGCCGATCATCGAGCAGATTTTGGCACTTGGCGATAAGCGTCTGCCTAAAACCTGTCGTGCTCTGATCCTCGCGCCAACCCGCGAACTGGCTGTGCAGATTGAAGAAACCGTTCGTGTGCTCACCAAAGGCGCACATCTTTCGACCGCTTTGATTTTGGGCGGTGTCTCCCGCGCCTCTCAGGTGCGCAAAATGGCGCCGGGCGTGGATATTCTGGTGGCAACACCGGGTCGTCTGACCGATCTGGTGCGTGATAAATGCGTTGATCTGTCCGCCACCAAATGGCTGGTTCTGGACGAAGCCGACCGTATGCTGGATATGGGCTTTATCAATGATGTGAAACGCATTGCCAAAGCAACACGCTCTGACCGTCAGACTGCTTTGTTCTCGGCAACCATGCCTAAGGAAATTGTGGCATTGGCTGAAGGCCTGCTGCGTGATCCGGTGCGTGTTGAAGTTTCACCTGCCGGTACAACTGCGGCTGAAATTACACAGGTTGTTTATACCGTACCGACCAAGGACAAGAAAAAAGCGCTGTCCGGCCTTTTGACCAATCCTAAGCTGGAAACCGTTATTGTCTTCACCCGCACCAAACATGGCGCGGATGCGGTAACACGTACGCTGGAAAAAGACGGTTATTCTGTTGCAGCCATTCACGGCAACAAATCGCAGAACGCCCGTCAGCGTGCGCTGAACGGCTTTAAAGACCGTTCCGTGCGTGTGCTGATTGCTACTGATATTGCTGCGCGTGGTATTGACGTTCCGGGCATCAGCCATGTCATCAATTATGACCTGCCGGATGAGCCGGAGAGCTATGTACACCGTATTGGCCGTACCGGTCGTAATGGTGCCTCCGGTGCAGCGATTACACTTTATGACGGCGGTACAGAACATGCAAAGCTCAAGGCTGTTGAGCGTGTTATCCGCAATAAGCTGACATTGAAAGACCTGCCGCCGCAGTTTGGCCCGTTGCCTGAGCGCACAGAAAAACCAACTTTCGAGCACGAATGGCCAAAGCCTGATCCGCGTGCCACCGGCAAGCGTAAAACCTCGCGCCCGTATAAAAATCTGGATAAAGCACCACAGCGCACCACTGGTTTTTCCGATGTGCGTGAACTTTATGATGATGCCGCACCTGCCAAGCCACGCGAAGCAAAGCCTGCACAGGGCGAACGTGGCCGTCAGAACCGCAATCATTCCGGTCGTGGCGGCAAAAGCTCCGCTCAGGGCGCCGGTTATAATTCCGGTCAGGCCAATAGCGGCAAGCCTGCGAATAAAAAGACCTTCCACCGCAATAAGAAACGTGCGGGTCAGGACTGGAACAGCTAATTTATAAGCCTGTTCTAAACCTTGCATAATAGTGAAATAAAACACCGCTGGAACGCTTTCCGGCGGTGTTTTTTTATTGTCGGATGCAGACTTGCCGGAAAACTGTACCTTGAATAAGCTGTTCAGCAACAATAGGTTCGGCGCAGCAATGCGTATTTCTGCGCAGAATTAAAGGACAAATATAATGGTGCAGTCAGGTGTAACAAATTCTGTGATCGAGGCGATCGGCAACACGCCGCTGATCCGCCTGAACAAAGCTTCAGAGCTCACCGGCTGCGAGATTTTCGGCAAGGCTGAATTTGCCAATCCGGGACAGTCCGTCAAAGACCGCGCGGCGCTTTATATTATCCGTGATGCAGAAAAACGCGGGCTTTTGCGCAAAGGCGGCGTGATTGTGGAAGGCACTGCCGGTAATACCGGTATCGGCTTGACCATGGTGGCCAAAGCACTTGGCTATCGCACTGTTATCGTTATCCCTGAAACACAAAGTCAGGAAAAGAAAGATGCTCTGCGCCTGCTGGGTGCGGAACTGATTGAAGTTCCGGCTGTTCCTTACAAAAACCCGAATAACTATGTCCGGCTTTCCGGCCGCTTGGCCGAGCAACTGGCCAAAACCGAGCCGAATGGCGCGATCTGGGCAAACCAGTTTGACAGCCAGATCAACCGTCAGGCGCATATTGAGACAACAGCACCGGAAATTTGGCAGCAGACTGAAGGTAAAATTGACGGTTTCATTTGTGCGGTCGGTTCCGGTGGCACACTGGCCGGTGTGGCAGAGGGTCTGCGCGGCTTCAGCAAAGATATCAAAATCGGGCTGGCTGATCCGGAAGGCGCGGCGCTCTATTCCTATTACACCACGGGTGAACTGAAGGCTGAGGGATCATCCATCACGGAAGGTATCGGGCAGGGACGTATTACCGGTAATCTTGAAGGTTTCAAACCGGATTTCGCCTATCAGATCAGCGATGCAGATGCTCTGAAAATCGCTTTTGATCTGGTGCAGGAAGAAGGTCTCTGCCTTGGCGGCTCATCGGCTATCAATATTGCCGGTGCTATCCGCATGGCGAAAGATCTTGGCAAAGGCGCACGGATTGTGACAATTCTGGCTGATTACGGTAATCGCTACCAGTCGAAAATGTATAATCCGGCCTTCCTTGAAGAGCGTGGCCTGCCGGTGCCGCAATGGCTTCTGACACGTTCAGACATTGCAGTCCCTTACGAGGTGTAAAACCTAGTCTCTATGTTGTTATCATAGTTTCAGGAAAAGCGGTTTTACTTTTCCTGAAACTGCTTTAAACCTCTCGCAAAAGACTTTTTCTTAAATATTTGCATGAGGGTATGATGACACAGAGTCTGGAAACCAATCCGCTTTTCCGCGAAGATGCTTATCTGAAAGCGACACCGGCCAAGGTGATCGGTCTCACGGATGAAGGCGGCGTTATTCTCGATCAGACTGTGTTCTATGCCACATCCGGCGGGCAGCCGGGTGACAGCGGTTTGCTGCGCCGTGCTGACGGCAGCGTCATTCAGATTGCCACCACTGTTAACGGCGCAACCAAGAATGATTTCATTCATGTGCCTGCTGAAGGTGAAACACTGCCACAGCTTGGTGAAGAGTTGATTGCAGAGATCGACTGGGAGCGCCGTTTCAAGCTGATGCAAATGCATACAGCCTGCCATTTGCTTTCCGTGATTTGTCCGTTTCCGGTGACCGGCGCTTCGGTCAATATTGATGACAGCCGCATTGATTTCGACATGCAGGGCAATGACCTGACAAAAGAGCAGGTCAGTGAAAAGCTGATGGAAATGGTCAATGCCGCATCGCCGGTGACTACAAACTGGATCAGCGATGAAGAACTGGCTGCCAATCCTGATCTGGTAAAATCCAAGAATGTGCGCCCGCCAGTCGGGCAAGGACGTATCCGTTTGGTGCTGATCGGCGACAATGGTTCCGTGGACTCTCAGCCATGCGGCGGCACGCATGTGGCCAATACCTCTGAAATCGGTGAAATTCATATCGGCAAGGTTGAGAAAAAAGGCAAAGAAAACCGCCGCTATCGTATCCGTTTCGGTAAGGCTCCGGCATAATATCGCTGCTTTTCCTTGTCATTATCAGGAAAACAAAGCAGTTGAGCGATCCGGCGTACATAATGAAATATGCATGCCCTGAAATAAAGATCGGAACCCTATGAGCGATCCTACGGATAACGACGATAAAACGCTCGCTGATGAAGTGAGCGTTAATATTACCCGGCTGGAAATGGCTGCGCCGTTAAATGTTGCGGTGCCTTTGCCTGCCGGTCTCCGGCTGGCAATCATGCTGGCAGAAAATATGCCGGTGCATCTCTATCGCTATCTTTATGAGGTCATAGGCAAGCCGCATCACTGGATGCTGCGCCGTATGCAGAATGACGAGACTGTTACCTCGATCATTCAGGCCGAAGAAACCCGCATTCTGCTGCTCTATGTGGATGGTTGTCCCGCAGGTTTTGCTGAAATGCGACTCAATTTGCCGGAGAGCGTCGATCTGCTCTATTTCGGGCTGGTGCCGGATTATCAGGGGCGGGGCCTGGCAAAATTCTTCTTTGCCGAGGCTCTGGCAGCAGCATGGTCGCATAATCCGGAAAAACTGCGCCTTGAAACCAATACGCTTGATAGTCCGCGCGCTTTGCAGCTCTATCAGCGCATGGGCTTTTCGCCGGTTTCCACAGCTGAGGACGTGATTACGCTCTGGAAATAGAGCGTAATCCGTCAGAAATTGCGCCGGTCCCGGCTTTCTTCCGCATCTGAAATCAGGTGAATTTTCCTGGCATCTGTTTCAGCTGCTTCTGCCGGTTCAAAAACAATACAGTTCCGCCCCTGATTTTTCGCCTCATAAAGACAATGGTCGGCACGGCTGAAAATCTGCGAATTGCTGTCGCTTTTATAGGCAAGGGCTCCGCCCGCACTGATTGTCAGCGGTTCAACATGGCTCTGTGATACATAAAACGGCGTATTCTCTATTTCCACGCGAATACGCTCGGCAACGCTGATAGCGGCAGCGCGGCTGGCATTGGGCAGGTAAACGCAAAATTCCTCACCGCCGACACGGCCAACCAGATCACCTTTACGGGTCACATTCTGCAAAGCATAGGCGATCAGCTTTAAGGCGCGGTCGCCGACTGTATGGCCGTATTTATCATTGATGTTCTTAAAGTGATCCGCATCAATGAGCAGTACTGCACCTGCGTCCTGACGGGAGCGGACAGTGCGCATCATTTCAAAGAAAGCCTCTCGATTATAGAGGTTGGTCATATAATCGATCTTTGAACGCGCCTGTAATTCATGATGGGCTTTCTCCAGATCGGAAAATGCTTTTGAAAGCTGCGTATTACGGTGAAACACTACCGTCATCGCCGGAAAAGCGGTAATCAGGGGGAGGATCAGACTCAGGCTGATGCTGAGCGTGCCAACCGGCTCATTGCGGATAAGCCCGACAATCATGTTGATTGCAACACAAAGCAGCGCAGCCGCAGCAGAAACAATAAAGGCTTTTATAAGAGCTGATTTCATAGTCTGTTCAAATATCCCTGAGCGTATGCTGTAGTCTGAATATTTCAGTTAATGACTGGAAATGCTGAATAGAAATTACTGGCCAACCCGATATTCTCCTCCACATAAAGGAATAGTTCTTTCAAGCCTATTAAAATCAGGAATTGGCGTAAATTCTTTATAAATAAGAGCTTTTTATTTTAGCGATACATAAACCTGCATTATACGAATAGCCCCGTCAGTGCCAAAATTATCATGCCAAGTCCGGCCAGAGAGACAACCCAGATCAGGCTTCGCACATAAGGAATCCCGAAAGCATAAGCGGGAATATAAAAGATGCGCCCGATAACATAGATCCACGCGCCTGCAGTAGTGAACCCGCTTTCCCGACCGGCAATATGGGCAATAAGCACGGCAGCGAGAAACAGGGGCAGGGTTTCATAAAGATTGCGCTGCGCCCGTTGCAGCCGTGCGGTGATAATGCCGACAGGTGGCCCCGCCTCATCACGTGGTCCGGCATTATAATCCAGACCTGTCTCGCCGTTGCGGAAAAACGCAGGAAGTAAAACCTGAATAATTGCTACAATAAGCATGACGACAGCAAGGTTCAGTTCTGTACTCAAACTCTTCTTCCTTCATCGGAGGCAGATGCATGTCCGCAGCATTTCTGACAGCGGTTTATTTCAGGAAAAGATCAAAGCAGAATTTCATCTGTCCCCAGCGAAATATAAACTTGGTTAACGCGGGCACATCAAGAGAAATCCGGCACCGCGATTTTGGGGCGGATAAAGCTGCTGACAGATATTTGTTTGTTTCTTCATGGCAATAAACCATTGTTAATAAAGCGAGTTAATCAAATAGGGTTTGTTGTTCTGCTGATTATCAAAAAAGAAATTATCCCCCGAAATACACATAAATAATGAAAGATCTGATTTAAATATGTAGGCGAAAAAACCGGCGGGCAAGGTTTGGGGATTTGCTTTGTGCGGATTTTTAAGATTCTATCAATTAATTCTTGCGAACAGTCGCCAAATGTTGTGCATTTTCCGCTCTGAACAAAGGCGGGATAAAGGTTTTGAAACTGTTTCGTTTTACAAGTGACAGGCTGGCATTGTCTGACTGGTATAAATGACAGGGGAAATGCCGGTTTTGTTGCAGACTGAATGTTGTTGTTTGTAATGGGTTTGAGTAGCGTAATGAAGTCATTTCAGAAACAGCCGCATGGGCCTGTTGCAATGAACAAGAGCGGGGGTCGGATGCTGCATTCTTCTCGGGTGAAACATATTCTTTGTCTTGGTGTGGTGGGATTGCTGGTTACAGCCTGTGCCTCTCCCCAGCCGGAAGTGAAGAAGAAAAAGCGCTCCAAGGAATATTTTGCAGAATCTGTCTATGGCGTAAAAGCCAGTCCGCGTGTTGCCAATGGCAAGAAAATCCCGCGCGGCGGCGGCCGCAATCAGGTCGGCAAGCCTTATAAAGTCAAAGACAAGTGGTATAAGCCGAAGGAAGACCCGAATTATGTGAAGGTCGGCCGCGCTTCCTGGTATGGTTCGGCATTTCATGGCCGTCTGACCGCCAATGGTGAAGTTTATGACATGACCCATCTGACAGCCGCGCATCCGACCATGCCGCTGCCAAGCTATGCCCGTGTCACCAATACCGCCAATGGCAGTTCAGTTATTGTACGCGTGAATGACCGTGGCCCTTATTCCAACGAGCGTATCATTGATATGTCGGAAAAAGCGGCTGAAATGCTGGATTACAAGCATCACGGCACCGCGAATGTTAAAGTGGAATATGTTGGCCGTGCGCCTTTGCATGGTCAGGATGATGCATTCCTGCTCGCCTCATACCGTCCGGCGGGCGGCGACAGCATCGGCCAGCCTGCGACAGGCGTGATGATGGCCATGAACGGCCCGACACCGACATCTGCACCAAACCGTGCAGAACAGGGTGCGGCCAGCGCATTTGACCAGATTTCCGCACAGCCGGAGCTGCCTTTCGGTTACGCTGACGGTGCAGCGCCTGTGCTGCCATCTGTTATTCCTGTGCCGCTGGATAAGCCATATGGCCTCTATGCATCTGCGCAGAATGATATTCTGGTCAGCGCCTATGCCGGAAACCGCATCGCTCAGGCCAATGAGGGTATCTATTCCAAAGTGCTGATGCCGGATGCAGCCTCTGCCGAATGGCGCAATGCGCAGGCCGCAAAATATCTGCAGGCCGGTGCGGAGCAGGGTGAGTTTGTTGATCTCGGTACTTTCAGCAGCAAAGACGAGGCAGACCGTATTGCCTCCGCGCTTAAAAATATCGGAACAATCAGCAGCAGCATGACCCCGCAGGCTCAGGGCGATTTATACAGCCTGACTGCAAAATCACGCAGCGGCAATAATGACGCGCTGTTGCAGGCCGCATGG
>NZ_ANNO01000428.1:0-16061 GCF_000409565.1 Pseudochrobactrum sp. AO18b | reverse complement strand
GGCTACGCCGGACGTTTTTGTTTCAGCTTCATTGATCGTCAATCATCGTGAACTATTTTTGAGTCTGTTACAGAGAGAAATCACAACCGGAGAACAAGGTGGCCTGCTTTACCGGCGCATATGAAAAGACAAAATCTGCAGGGAAGCTGAGTTTTGCTGCTGTGCTGATCGTGAGCCAGTTTATTCTATCTCATGCGCAAGGCGCCGAGCCGCCATTTGCGGTGAAGTCCGAACAGGTTTTGCTGTTCGATTCCGATACAGGCAGCGTCTTATTCGCCCGCAAAGCCGATGCGCCGTTTCCGCCAGCCTCTTTGGCGAAGCTGATGACTGCGGAAGTTGCGTTTCATGCGCTGACAGCCGGAAAATTGCAGCCGGAAACCAGTTTTACAGTCAGTGAACATGCGTGGCGTACCGGTGGCGCACCATCTGGCACAGCGACAATGTTTGCCAAAATCAAATCGCAGCTGACCGTGAATGACCTGATACAGGGCATTACAGTGCAATCCGCCAATGACGGCGCAATTGTGCTGGCGGAGGGTATGAGCGGCAGTGAGCAGGCTTTCACCGTGCTGATGAATCAACGGGCGCAGGAACTGGGGTTAAAAAGCTCCGTTTTTGCGAACCCCACCGGTTTGCCGCTGGATGGAACAGCGCAAAAAGTAACGCTGAACGATATGGTGAAACTCGCGCAGCATCTGCACAAAACCTATCCGCAATATTATCCGCTTTATGCGCAAGAGAGCTTTACGTGGAATAATATTATGCAGCGCAACCGCAATCCTTTGCTGCGGTTAAATCTGGGTGCTGATGGTCTGGCTATGGGCGGTACCAAGGATTCCGGCTTTTCTTTTGTCGCATCCGCTGAATCCAGCGGGCGGCGCATATTTATCGGGCTGAACGGAGCCAAAACCATTCAGGACAGAACCGAAGATGCTGAAAAGCTGATCCGCTGGGCGATGAATGATTTCGTTAAACTGCCGGTTTTTACTGCGGGTACAGAAGTGGCTCAGGGCTCGCTCTATGGCGGAACGCAAGGATCAGTCGGACTTGTGGTTCATGATGCGGTTTCCGTGCTTGTGCCTGTTCAGGATAAAGGCAAACTGCGCTCGCAAGTGATTTATCAAGGGCCGGTATCGGCACCGGTCTCCAAAGGACAGGAAATCGGCAGGATTCAAGTGCTGCGGGATAAGGAGATATTGCTCGAACGCCCTGTCTTTGCAGCGCAGGATGTGCGTGAGGGAACTTTGCGCAACAAGTCAATGGATGCGCTCTATGAGTTGGCGACAGGCTGGATACGTCGTTTGCTGAAATAAGAGTGCTTGTTTCCTTTGTCAGTTTTATTTGACAAAGCCATGCCTATCCCTCATTAAACTTATAATTATTAACGGCGTACAGCGTAGGAAAATCAGAGCTTTGTCAGGATTGCTGATCACATTTGAAGGCGGAGAAGGTGCGGGGAAATCCACGCAGATTCTTGCTTTGGCTGATCATCTGCGCGACCAAGGCTATGAGGTTGTGGTCACCCGTGAACCGGGCGGCTCAGCAGGGGCAGAGGCTGTGCGCCATGTCATCCTGAGCGGTGCGGCAGAAACCTATGGCCCTGCCATGGAAGCGCTGCTATTCGCCGCTGCACGCAGCGATCATATTGACCAGAAAATCCGCCCTGCAATTGAAGCCGGACAGATTGTGCTCTGCGACCGATTTATTGATTCAAGCCGTGTTTATCAGGGCATCAGCGGTAATCTTGATCCGCAATTCATGCGCTCGGTTGAGCGTATTGCGATTGACGGCACTATGCCTGACCTGACTTTCATTCTCGATATTCCGGCTGATAAGGGCTTAGCCAGAGCAGGCTTGCGTCGTGGCAATGAAGTGGCTGATCGTTTTGAAAAAGAAACCATTGCCACCCATGAGGCGCGCCGTCAGGCATTTCTGGCTATCGCCGCCGAAGAACCGCAACGATGCAAGGTAATTGATGCGGACCGCTCGGTGCATGAGATCAGCGCTGAAATAGCTGCACTCACCGATGCAGTTCTGAGCCCGCAAGAGGTGTCTGCCCATGGCTGAACAGGCACCCAACAGTACCTATGATGCGATTGACGGTGTTCCTGCACCCAATGCGACCAGTTTTCTGACTGCGCATGAGGAAGTGCGCACATTTCTCGCGCAGGCCTATCAGGAAGGTCGCATGCATCATGCGCTGCTGTTTGAAGGCTTGCAGGGCATAGGTAAAGCGACAACCGGTTTTCATCTTGCCGGACATATGCTGAAATATCCCGACAGTGCATCAGCACCTCAGCAATTGAGCACGCCGGATCTGGATGCCGCGCCGTATCGTCAAATGTCGCAGGGAATGCATCCGGCGCTGTTGCATATTACGCGACCATTTGATGCGAAAACCGGCAAATACCGCACGGCGATTACCGTTGAAGAAATCCGCCGTATCACGCATTTTCTGAGCCGCACCTCCGGTGACGGCGCATGGCGCATCGTTATTATCGACCCTGCGGATGATATGAACCGTAATGCTGCCAATGCTTTGCTGAAAACGCTGGAAGAACCACCGGTACGGGCGTTATTTATTCTGATTTCGCATTCATCAGGCCGCTTGCTGCCGACGATCCGTTCGCGCTGCCAGTCACTGGCTTTCAAACCGCTGAATGATAATGAGCTGAAGCGCGCGCTGGAAGTTGCAGGCAGAGATGTCGGCATTGATGTGCAGGATCAGACTTATTTCGCTGCACTCAGTGCACGGGCGGAAGGTTCTGTGCGCAAAGCTTTGTTGCTGGTGGCACATGGCGGGCTTGAGATCACTGATACAGTTGATGCTGTACTGAGCGGCAATCATTTTGATCTGCCAAAGGCGCAGGCGCTTGCCTCTGTTCTCGGCGGCCGCGAAGCCGATGTGCAGAACCAGCTATTCCTTGAATATCTGTTGGATAAAGCTGCCGCGCAGGCACTTGGTCATGCTGAACAAGGGCAGGCGGTGCAAGCCAGCCAGTGGTCGCAATTCTGGGATGATCTTCGCCGCGAGGCTATGGAAACGGAAAGCTATAATCTCGACCGCAAACAAGCGGCACTGATTATGATGGAAAAGATGCATCGCGCTATGCGCAGCGGCATGCCGGCCAGAATTTGAGATTCGGGGCTTGAGACCGGCTGATGCCGCCGAGCGAACCGGTCACTGCAAGAATACCGGAAACCGGTATTTTCAGGATCACAAAACCGCATAAACAAGCATGAGTTTCTGAATTCGATGCATTTAGTGCTGACTTACGGTCTGACATGCGATATGCCGGTTTTATCAGTTATCATCATATTGACTTCATGAGATAAAATATCTCGACAAGACGGATCCGACATGAGCCGCGAAAAATTTTACATCACTACCCCGATCTTCTATCCGAACGGCACACCGCATATCGGCCATGCCTATACATCGATTGCCACCGATGCCATGGCGCGCTTTCAGCGTCTGGACGGCAAAGATGTGCTGTTCCTGACCGGTACAGACGAACATGGTCTGAAAATGCAGCAGACCGCCGAGAAAGAAGGCATTACGCCGCTTGAACTGGCTGACAAAAACTCCGCCGTGTTCCGCGAAATGCTGGCGAAAATCGGTTCGAGCCATGACCAGTTCATCCGCACCACGGAAGAGCGTCATTATAAAGCCTGTCAGGATATCTGGGAGCGCATGGTCGCGAACGGCGATATCTATCTCGACAGCTATGCAGGCTGGTATTCGGTTCGTCAGGAAGCTTATTTCGACGAGAGCGAAACAACCGTTGGTGAAGATGGCGTTCGCCGTGAGCCGATCGGTTCGCCGGTAGAATGGCATGAAGAAGAAAGCTATTTCTTCCGCCTGTCCAAATACCAGCAGCCGCTGATCGACTATTTCGAAAAACATCCGGAATTTGTCGGCCCGTCTGAGCGCCGCAATGAAGTGCTGAGCTTCATCAAATCCGGCCTGCGTGATCTGTCCGTTTCCCGCACCACCTTCGACTGGGGTGTGCCGGTTCCGGGCAATGACAAGCATGTGATGTATGTCTGGGTTGATGCGCTGACCAACTATCTCACAGCTATCGGCTATCCGGATATGGATGCGGAGAAGGCACAGTTCTGGCCTGCAACTGCTCATATTCTCGGTAAAGACATTGTTCGTTTCCACGCGGTTTACTGGCCTGCATTCCTGATGTCTGCCGGTCTGCCTCTGCCGGAACGTGTTTTCGCCCATGGCTTCCTGTTCAACCGCGGCGAGAAAATGTCGAAGTCGGTCGGCAATGTGATCGATCCGTTTGCCTTTATCGACCGCTATGGTCTGGATCAGGTGCGCTACTTCTTCCTGCGTGAAGTGCCTTTCGGTCAGGACGGCAGCTACAATCACGAAGCGATTGTCAACCGTACCAATGCCGATCTGGCCAATGATCTGGGCAATCTGGCGCAGCGCTCGCTGTCGATGATCGCCAAAAACTGCGAAGGTAAAGTGCCGGAAAAAGCTAACTTCCATGAGGAAGATACGGCTATTCTGAAACTGGCTGAAGAAGCAATTGAACTTGCCCGCAATGCGATGAAGGTTCAGGCCATTCATCAGGCGCTGGCAGCAATTTTCAATGTTGTATCAGAAGCCAATCGTTACTTCGCAGCTCAGGAGCCTTGGGCACTGCGCAAGACCGATCCGGTACGTATGGGCACAGTATTGTATACGACCGCAGAAGTGCTGCGCCGCGTTGCAATTATGACTCAGGCCTATATCCCGACATCTTCAGCCAAACTGCTCAATATTCTGGGTGTTGCAGAAGACAAGCGCAGTTTCGCTGATCTCGGCGATGTGCTGATCAGCGGTGCTGAACTGCCTGCACCGGAGCCGATCTTCCCGCGTTATGTGGAAACTGAAGAATAATATCTTATATCAGATACGGGCGAATTATCGCCCGTATCATTTTCCCGAGTGCTAAGCCTCGGGCAGGACTTTTATTATGCTTGTAGACAGCCATTGCCATCTCGATTTCGCTGATTTTGCAGAAGAGCGTGACGCGATTATTCAGCGTGCTCTCGATGCCGGTGTCGAAAAGATGATCACCATCTGCACCCGTGTGAAGAAATTCGATCAGATTTTAGCGCTCGCGGAGAGCTATGATCCGGTTTATTGCTCGGTCGGCACCCATCCGAATAATGCCCATGAAGAACTGGATGTAACCGCTGATGAGCTGGAACGTCTTGCGCAGCATCCGAAAGTTGTGGCAATCGGTGAGGCAGGGCTGGATTATCACTATGATTATTCAACGCCGGAAGCCCAGCGCCAAGGCCTGCTGACACATATTGAAGCGTCGCGCCGCACACAATTGCCGCTTGTGATCCATGCGCGCAGTGCGGATGAGGATATGGCAGCATTATTGCGTGAAGAGACCGCTAAAGGCGCGTTCCCGTTTATTCTCCATTGCTTCTCGTCCGGCATTGAACTGGCACGCACCGGCGTTGAGCTTGGCGGCTATGTGTCTTTCTCCGGTATCATCACTTTCAAGAACTCTGCCGAAATCCGTGAAGCGGCAAAAATCGTGCCGCATGATCGTCTGCTGGTAGAGACTGATGCACCTTATCTGGCACCGATGCCACATCGTGGCAAACGCAATGAGCCGTCCTATGTTGCGCATACAGCTGCGGTTCTGGCGGATGTAATCGGTGTGAGCGATGCGGATATCCGCCGGATGACCGGTGAAAATGTGCTGCGTTTGTTTACCAAAATACCTCGCTGATTATATTCGTTCAAACTATCAGATAATCATTTCAACCTTTTGATATTTAATTATTAAAAGGCATATAAAAGCGGAACTGGCACATGTCTGACTTCTATCGCTTTACGGTTCTTGGTTGCGGCTCATCTCCGGGTGTGCCGCGTCCGAATGGCGATTGGGGTCAGTGCAATCCGGACAATCCGAAAAATCGCCGCCGCCGTGCATCGCTGTTGGTGGAGCGTGTCAACACCCATGGCACAACGCGTGTGGTGATCGATACGGGGCCGGATTTTCGCGCACAAATCATTGACGGGCTGGCAGGCAAAACAGACCGTCATATCGATGCGGCGATCTATACGCATCCTCATGCCGACCATATTCACGGTATTGATGATTTGCGCAGTTTTGTGCTCGACAGCAAAGCCTTGATGCCGATTTATGCAAACCGTCTGACGCTCAACCGGCTTTATGAGGCTTTCGGCTATTGTTTCGCCACGCCCTTCGGCTCAAGCTATCCGCCAATTCTTAAAGCCCATGAAATCGGTAATACCGAGAGTTTTACCATTAACGGGGCGGGCGGTCCGATCCGCTTTAAACCCATGCCGATGGTGCATGGTGATATTACCAGTCTCGGCTTTCGCATTGAAAATGTGGCCTATTGCTCGGACGTAAATGAGTTTCCGCCGGAAACAGCAGCATCTCTGGAAAATCTGGATGTTTTGCTGATTGATGCTCTGCAATACAGGCCGCATCCAAGCCATTTCAGTCTGGATGAAGCGCTGGAATGGGTTTCACGTCTAAAACCGCGCCGTGCTATTCTCACCCATATGCATGTGCCGCTGGATTATGATGAAGTGCGCGCTCTTGTACCTGAGAATGTCGAGCCAGCCTATGACGGTATGGTTTTTGAAGTTCCCGCACATCACTGATTTAGCTCAGCCTGTTGTTTTTATTTGCAATCCGGCAATCCTCTCCGTAGTTTCCTGTCGTGCAGTTATTTCAGGAGGCCATATCGTAGATATGGAGCAATAATTGCAGCATGAGGAGGAAACTGATTTATGAAATTTACATTTGCTGAGCCTCAGCGCGCGCATAATCCGGCCATGTTTTTATCTGCCGGTGCCCGCAAACCCAATCCGGAAGTGCCTGAGCGCATACAGCGGCTTTTAACCGGCGCTAATGATGCCGGACTTGCAATGATTGCAGCGCAGGATCACGGTCTGGCACCGGTCAGCGCCGTGCACAGCCCTGAATATCTGGAATTCCTGCAGGTCATTTACGGGCAATGGCAGACAATCAGTGGCGCATCCGATGAGGTCATTCCGAATATCCATCCGAACCGCCGCGATTTTTCCTATCCGACATCACCGGTAGGACGTGCGGGCTATCATATGGCCGATACGGCCTGTCCGATTGCTGCGGACACATGGAATTCTGCCTATTGGAGTGCGCAGACGGCAATCGAAGCAGCCAAACTGGTACAGAATGGCGAGCCTGCAGCCTATGCTTTGTGCCGTCCACCCGGTCACCACGCCTATGCCGACATGGCGGGCGGCTTCTGCTTTCTGAACAATTCCGCGATTGCTGCACAGATATTGCGCGAGAGCCATGACCGCGTGGTCATTCTCGATGTGGACTTGCATCACGGCAATGGCACGCAAGGCATTTTCTATCACCGTGCCGATGTGATGACTGTTTCCATCCATGTTGATCCGGCGGTTTTCTATCCGTTTTTCTGGGGGTATGCCTCAGAGCGCGGTGAGGGCGCAGGCCTTGGCTATAATTACAACCTGCCTTTGGCACGCGGTTCCGGCAATCAGGAATTTCTCGATGCGCTGGATCTGGCGCTGGATCGTATCCGCGCCTATCGGCCGGGTGCTTTGGTTCTGGCGCTTGGGCTTGATGCTTCCGAGCATGATCCGTTTGGCGGTTTTACCGTCAATGAGCAGGGTTTCACCAGCATTGCCCAGAAATGCGCAAGTCTGAATCTGCCGACAGTGATTGTGCAGGAAGGTGGTTATATCTGCGATCAGCTGGGCGGAAATCTCACGCATTTTCTGCGTGGCTTCGGCAGATAATCTGCATTCAATGAATATTTGCTGAGCAGGCGGTCAAGAAACTGCCTGCTCAGTCAATAAAATTGTTTAAACGAACTTGATTTTGTGTATATTCAAAGCTGTTTTATATAAATTTCATTTGTATTTATTGTTATTTTAAAATTATTATTATTTTCAGTTTTATTTGATCTTACATATATGTGCGTTCAGGAATAATCCGGCATCAAATAATCCTTACAGGGGAAATATCCGATGTGTTTAGCCTGCAATCCCGGAGTTACAGCCATTCTGAGAAACGCCGCATCACGGCGTAATTTTTTGAAATATATGGGAGTGGCGGCCACTTCTGTTTTCGCCGCCTCAGTTATGGAAAGCAGAACAGCGCTGGCCGCAGCTTCTGCTGACGGATCCGCTGATGTGATCTTTAAGGGCGGCACTATCCTCACCATGAATAAGGAGAATGCTCGCGCTGAAGCTATTGCCATTCGCGGCGATACTATTCTCGGCGTCGGAACGGCTGAGGATATGCAGGCTTTAAGCGGCTCTAAGACGCGTATTGTTGATCTTGGCGGCCGCACTTTAATGCCGGGTCTGATTGATCCGCATATGCATTCGACCTTTGTGGTGCTGGATGACTGGATTGACGTCAGCCCGATGGCCACACCGACCTTCAAGGATGTCTGGCTTCAGCTGAAAGCTGGTGTAGACAAGGCAAAATCAGGTGAATGGATTCGGGCGAAGAATTTTGACCCCAGCATCACCAAAGATGCCCGCCCGCCGACAATGGCAGAGCTTGATGCACTGGCACCGGACAATCCGTTTTTCATGATGGAGAGTAACGGACATATTGCCTATGCAAACAGTGCTGCCATGAAACTGGCAGGCATTACGGAAGACACCAAAGACCCTTCCGGTGCACGCTTTGTGCGTGATGCAAATGGCAAACTCAGCGGCAGGCTTGAAGAGAGCGCGGCGCAGGAACCATTTATCGAAAAGATGCCGCAACCAACGGCAGCGGAAGTACAGAAACGCATTCGCGGCCTATTCGATCATGCGGCATCTGTGGGCTGCACAAGCCTGCATGATTGCAGCATTGGCATGCTGTCCGGCGTCAATGATATTGCGCTTCTTGATGCCGTGATGGCTGATAATCCGCCGGTGCGCTATCGCGGGATGCTGATTTCAACATTGATGGATGAATGGGACAAGCTTGGTATCAAACCCGGTCATGGCAATGACCTGTTCCGCATTGATGGTATCAAAGCCTGGGCAGACGGTTCCAATCAGGCAGAAACCGGCTATCAGCGCGAGAATTATCTGGGCAGCACTAGCCGCGGGGCACTGAATTACAGCCTTGAGCAAATCACCGAAGTCATAAAGCGTGCCCATGATGGCGGCTGGCAGGTCGGTGTCCATGCCAATGGTGACGGGGCGATTGATACGGTGATTGAAGCCTATCAGACCGTGCTGCAAGGGTCGGTACCGAATGATCTTCGCCACCGGATTGAGCATTGCAGTGTTCTGCATCCTGAGCAGATGGAGAAAATGGTGCGGCTTGGCCTGTCGCCGTCTTTCCTCATCGGCCATGTGCGATGGTGGGGCAAGGCCTTCCGTGATCGCATTCTGGGGCCGGAACGGGCGAAATATTATGACCCTTGCGCCTCGGCTTTAGCTGCCGGTTTGCGTATTTCGCTGCATTCCGACTGGAGCGTAACGCCGATTGAACCTCTGCGCTATGTGCAGGATGCGGTTGCCCGTGTGATGAATGAGGGCGGCGGCGTCTTCTTCTCCGACGAATGCATACCGGCAGAAGCCGCATTGCGTGCTGTAACCATTGATGCTGCATGGCATTGCCATATGGATGATAAAGTTGGCAGCCTTGAAACCGGAAAATATGCGGACTTCGCCATACTGGAACAGGACCCGACAAGCGGCGTGAAAGATATCGGCAAAATCAAAGTCAGTGAAACATGGATGGCAGGCGAGCAGCGCTATACAGCCTGACATTTTCGTGAGTGCCTGTATTTATTGCGCAGCCTGATTTACCATACCTCATCCATTCTTGAGGTTTAATATGTCATCGGGTAAACTCAAAGAAACGCTGACGGTGGGCGATGTTGCCCGCCGCAGCGGTGTTCCTGTTTCCACTATCCATTTTTATGAAGCAAAAGAGCTGATAGCCGGATGGCGCACCGCCGGTAATCAGCGGCGCTACCACCGTGCGGTTCTGCGCCGTATTGCTATTATCCGCATTGCCCAGCGTGCCGGAATTTCCCTGTCGATTATCCGTGATGCATTGGAAGATCTCCCGCATGACCATGTGCCGACAGCACGGGACTGGCGGCAATTTACCAATGCATGGAAAGATATGCTGGAGGAGCGCATTGTCAGCCTGATGCAGCTGCGCGATCAGATTGCCACCTGTATCGGCTGCGGGTGCCTTTCTCTGGCGGATTGTCCGTTGCGCAATCCGGATGATGAACTTGGTGAACAAGGGGCAGGGCCGCGTCGCCTGCTGAGAAAAAAACTTTAACACAACAATACAAATACGGCTTGACCTCAACTTTGGTTGAGGTTCTATAAGCGTGTCGGTGCTTGCGACGGCTTGTCATTTTTGGCCGGTTGTCACGGCATTCTTTTGAGATGCTGCATGAATTTCTCCGTGAAAAATCCGGTGAGGTCTGCGGCGGCAAAGGAACCTTTGCGTTCACACGCATTTTGGAGAGCCGACATGAGAAATGATACGACGGGCGCAGTATCAGCCGGTGCTGATGCCGCCACGGTAAAAAGAGATAATGCCCCGGCCGGCTGGGGCGAATTATTCAGCGGAAAAAACGGAATCTATGCGCTTGCCCTTGCCGGTGGCGTAACTTTGCATGCCGTCAATATGTATATCGCCACAACGGTTATGCCTTCCGTGATCGTTGAAATCGGCGGGCTCGATTTTTATGCATGGACAACAACCTTATTCGTAGTCGCCTCAATTCTGGGCGCGGCTCTGACCGCTAAATTACTGAAAAGCACAGGGCCGCGCGGTGCCTATCTGGTAGCCACATTGTTATTTGGCACCGGCACGCTGATTTGTTCACTGGCGATCAATATGCCGGTTATGTTACTCGGACGTGCGGTACAGGGACTAGGCGGCGGCTTTCTCTATGCGCTTGCCTATGGCCTGACACGGATCGTGCTGCCGGAGCGCCTATGGGGGCGGGCGATTGGCCTGATCTCGGCTATGTTTGGTGTGGCAACTCTGATTGGCCCCGCAATCGGTGGCGTTTTCGCCGAGTATAGCGCATGGCGTGCAGCTTTCTGGTCTTTATTGCCCTTTGCTGCTTTGTTTGCCGTGCTGGCTTTCACAACTTTACCAAAGCGCAGCTGGGATAAGAATGAGCAATCCTCCATACCGGTTTTACAGCTTATTCTGCTGACCGGTGCAGTGCTGGCGGTTTCAGCCGGCAGCCTGTCAAAAGAATTGTCATGGAATATGATCGGTCTGGCCGGAGCGCTGACTATGGTTGTCGCCATCGCTCTCGTGGATATGAATGCCAGATCCCGCCTGTTGCCGCGCAATGCTTTCAATATTTCCACACCGCTGGGGGCGCTCTATCTGATGATTGCTCTGCTGATGATGAGCATGCAGCCGGAAATTTATGTGCCTTATCTGTTGCAGAAACTGCATGGTCAGACTCCGCTCTGGGCAGGCTATCTTGCAGCACTGATGGCAATCGGCTGGACAGCGGCATCATTTCTCAGTTCACGCTGGCAAAAGAGCGGTGGTTTTCTGATTTTCTCAGGTCCCGTCATGGTACTGGCGGGGCTGATCCTGCTTGCCATTTTCATGCCGGTTCATGGTGGCGGAGACTGGAGATATTTGCTGCCTCTCTGCATCGGGCTGGTTCTGATCGGCTTTGGCATTGGTCTGGCATGGCCTGATCTGGTAACGCGGGTTTATCAGAGTGCACCGGCAACTGAACAGGATCTTGCTTCAGGAGGCATGACCACAGTGCAATTATTCGCCATTGCATTCGGAACAGCCTGCGCCGGTATGATTGCCAATTTTGCCGGTATATCGGATGCGGGTGATATTGCCGGTGCGTCCAATGCCTCGCTATGGCTGGCGGGTCTTTTTGCAGCGGCTCCGGTTCTGGCTATATTTGTGGCGATGAAAGTCGTGCGCCTCACCGGAGGCAAAGGATAAGCCATGCCGGATATCATCGAAAAAATACTGGATTCCTATTGGTTTGATATTCTGGCGAGAATTCTGCTCACACTGGTTTTCTGGACAAGCGGTCTGGCAAAATTATTCGACTTCACCGCCAATGCAGGGATTATGGATGAGTTCGGTCTGCAACCGGGCTGGGCTTATAATCTCGTGACACTGATCCTGCAAATCGGTGCCTCGCTGATGATTATCTGTAACAAAGGTGTCTGGCTGGCAACCGGCGCACTGGCGGTCTTTACGGTGCTGACGATACCAGTTGCGCACCCGTTCTGGGCGAAGGAAGGAGAAGAGGCTTTCCGCGACATGACTGTCGCTCTGGAACATGCCTCAGTTATTGGCGGCCTGGCAGTATTTGCCCTCTATTCCCGCTACAGAGCCCGCAATTGCTGGTGAGCAATATGCAACAAACAGTCACTCCTTTTAAGGGGAGTGACTGTATCTGAAATACCTGATGCAATCAGATATAGGCCGCAACCATATTGGTGAAGAACAGAATAATGCTGAAAATCACGATCAGGGAAATAACCCAGACACCGAAAGCTTTGATTTCCGCATATTGAGAGCCGGATTTTGCCTCAAGATATTTTTTTTCAGCAAAGGCTGCGATGACAACCGACAGCGGCAGCCCGATAAACAGAAGAGAAACAATGAGCGTGGTTGCTTTGAAAATCATCTCATACTCCTGATTTTCCATTTCTGTTTAATAACAACAGCTTCAATCTATAGGCCTTTGCATCAATTGCAATAATGAATCATGATATCCGCCTATGTTGCTGAATATATTTCATATATTAAACATTCAATATTAGGCATTAATTATATTACTTATATTGATATTCGATTTTATTTGCGACTATAGTCTATATTCGTGTGGTTTTTATTGAAATTGTCCCCGACTTCTGTCATTGCACGCCCAAACGCGGGAGGGGTACCGCATGCTGGCATTTCCAATACTCTGCGACGCAATCCGGCAGAGAAGACAAGTTCGTTTTATTTATAAATCATTTCGTTGGATCATCGAGCCATATTTGCTCGGCTATTCCGCACAGGGAAATATGGTTCTGAATGGCTGGGTTATCGCGCATCGCAGCGAGGCCGGCTGGCAGCAGTTTCATGTTCCGCTGATCTCGAATGTGGCGCTGTCCCAAAAACGCTTTCTGCGGGCAAGGGCGGATTATAATCCCTATGATGAATCCGTTGCTCAGGTAGTCTGGCGTTTTGAGAGCTTCAACACCTCGATTGATACGGATTAAGATCAATTGAAACCATCTCCATACAGCGATCCTGCGTGACCGCTGTATGGAATGATCTTCGTTATCCGGCTGCTCTGAGATCCTGCAGCCATGGCCCTGCATTGCGCGCTTCAACCTCATGCGCCTCATCGCGCCAGACCTCAGCGAGACTTGCAGCATACCAGTCCTGCATCACTGGCAGTTCACGCAAATGGGCAGCATAGGCTGCGGCTTTATCGCTGAGCCTGATACCATAGGTCTGGAAGCGGAAGGCAACCGGCGCAAAGAATGCATCAACAGCACTGAATTCAGCCCCCGCCAGAAATGGTCCGCCAAACGCATCCAGCCCTTCATTCCAAAGCTGGTCAATGCGGCTAATATCTTTTTGCAGGGCAGGTGTTGTCTGCGCGCTGACATCAATCCGCAATCCGATATTATTGGTGCATATTGAGCGCAGAGAGTGAAAACCGGAATGCATTTCTGCTGTCGCACAACGTGCCCAGGCTCTGGCTTTCTTATCCTGCGGCCAGATTTGCGGATGATTATCCGCCAGATATTCGGTGATGCCGAGCGAATCCCAGACTGAGATAAAGCTGCCGTCAGCCTGCTTTTCCGAGAGGCAGGGAACCTGCCCTGTCGGAGACGGGTTTTTATCCCAGTCTGCGCTGCCAAAAGGGATCAGAATTTCTTCAAACGGAATGTCCAGCTGCTTCATCAGAAGCCATGGCCGGAGTGACCATGAGGAATAGTTTTTATTCGCAATATAGAGCGTGTACATGAAATATCCGTCCTGATGCTGATGCCAACAGTCATTCCATGAAATTTCTGTCCGGTACAGAGGAACAGCGCATATTTCCGCTATTCAGGGCAAAAGAAACAGTTCCGTCAACTATGGCTTAGATGCAGCTTCCGCCTGCGCATTAAGATAGGCCAGCAAATCGTCAATCTGCCCCTCCCACAGCCCCCAGAAACGCATTGTTGTGCCGGGGATCATGGTTTTGGGCGCTGTCAGGAATTCTTTGAGAGTCACATCATTCCAGATCAGACCATTTTCACCGGCCTGTTTCATAGCGGCAGAATATTGAAAACCTTCAATCGTGCCTGCTTTGCGCCCCCGCAACTGCATCAGATGCGGCCCCATGCGATTGGCCGGCTGATTGAGAATATGGCAGAAGCGGCATTTCTGGTAAATTTTCTCGCCGTTCTTGATGTCGCCTTCTGCCAATGCTGTCGCCGGTGCCGACAGACAAAAAGCAAGAAGTGAAATTTTAAACAGGCGGAGCATGTCAGATACCAGTCAGTCTTTAATCCGTTTTCGCTGATCTACGCCGGATTACAGCCTGCCGCAATATGGCACCGGTCAACAAATGGTGCCGGTGCCATATCCTGACTTTTATGCGTTGATGGTTTTTGTCAGCACCAGAGTAAGAAGCGCTGATGTGATGGTGAAAACAAGCAGAGGCAGAATTGTATTACCGCCAAGCAGCACGACCACAAGTGTTCCGGCAATGCTGACGATCAAGCTTTCAATGCAGTAATAAATGGCCGTAGCCGTGCCTGCATAGTCGCCGAAGCTCTTCAGCGCTCCGTTCGCTGTTACCGAGCAGGTGAGGGCAATGCCCGCCGCGACCACCCACATGGCGATCATGAAGGCTGGCACAGATAATTGCATAACTCCGCCGAAGAGCAACAACAGCCCGCCACCGCACATAATCAGAAGCATACCGCGTCTTAATGTGCCGCGCAGTCCCCACCATTGCGTATAAAATCCGGCAAAACGGGCGAAAACCACCATAACAATGGCGATACTGGCAAAACACAGGCTGAATGTGACCGAAGACAGGCCAAGCCCGTTGACCAGCAAGAGCGGTGCCGTGGAAAAGAAAACAAAGAACGAGCCCATCGCGGCACTAAAGCCGGTTGTATAGGTCCAGAACGGCTTGCTTCCGAGTATGGAACGCAGCTTTCCCTGCGGTTTTGTCAGGCTTGGCACGCGGGTTTCCGGCCAGCGCCATGCGGCATGCAAACCTGCAAAAGCACCAAGCGCTGCCAGCACCCAGAAAATACTGCGCCAGCCAAACTGAATATCCAGCAAAGCGCCGAGCAGCGGTGCAAGTGCAGGTACAAAAGCCAGCATGGAGCTGAACAGGCTGTAGATGACCGCACTTTCTGCACGTTGCGCATAAACATCGCGCACAGTAGCAAAAGTTGCCACCAGCATTGCCGCAGCTCCTGCGGATTGCAGCAGACGCAATGCCAGAAAGACCGGCGCAGAACCGGTGATCGCCAGTCCGGCAGAGGCGCAGGTAAAGAGCAGCGCACCACCCAGCAAAACCGGTTTGCGACCGATTTTATCCGAGAGCGGGCCGAAGATAAGCTGACCTGTACCAAGCACCCCCAGATAGAGGCTGAGTGTCAGTTGCACCATTTCAGGGCTGGTCTGCAGCACTTCCGACATATGCGGAATAACGGGCAGATAAATATCCATTCCCATAGATGCCAGAAGATCAAACGGCGCCATGAGAACCAGTGCCGCTGCAAGACTAAAATTCCATTGCACCGGCAGAATGCCCTCTGCGGGGTGCAAAGACTTGTTTTTATAGAAAGACATATGTCGAATCCACGCTGTGAGGCGTGCATACAAAAGCAATCATGCAGCGGTGCTTAAGCGACCGGCAGAGCGTGGCTTCTGAATGTTACGCCGTAAATTTTCTTCAGATGATGAAATTTACGGCTGAGCGGGTTGCGGATTCGACTGTACTCATGATGCGCATTGTTTAGATATTTGTCAGCATATTGTCAAAGCACTGTCTCTGTT
>NZ_ANNO01000427.1:0-5096 GCF_000409565.1 Pseudochrobactrum sp. AO18b | reverse complement strand
GGGTGGGGGGGAACGGGTCGTTCTAAGGATTTTTGGCCTGCATCAGCTGCTGAATCATGGCGTCAATATTGGCTTCCATACTTGGCTGACGCGGCGGATATTTTTTGAATGAGACGAAGAATTCCTGAACTTTTGCAATGGCAGGCGCAATCGTCCACGACCGGTTTTCCTGCCACTCATCAAAGCCGCGCGCCTGCTGGAAACGCTCAAACGGATCGAGCCTCAGATTGGTTATCACCGGAGAGGTCAGGTTGTCCTGAACGCCGTTGAACCATCTGTCCTGCTTCGTGAACAGGAATTTCCAGTCACCATGGCGCATGCCGTGGAATTTTGTTTCAGTGAAATAGAAGAATTCCTTCCGCTGACTTTCTCCCTCACCTTTAATCATTGCAGACTGATCATAACCATCGAGATGAACTTTATAGGTCTTGCCGCCGATCTTTTTACCGTCGAGCAGTTCCTTTTTAAGGTTTGGCTGCCCGAGTTGTGACATGATCGTCGGGATCCAGTCTTCCATCGTCATGAACTCGCCGGTTGTTTTTCCGGCGGGAATAACACCCGGCCATTTGACAGCAACCGGCACCCTGAAACCGCCTTCATAGCCGCCCAGACCCTTCTGCCCTCTGAAAGGTGTGTTACCGCCATCCGGCCAGCTGTTGGAAGCTGCGCCATTATCGGTTGAGAACATAATCAGGGTATTATCGGCAACGCCCAGCTCGTCGAGCAATTTCATCAACTCGCCGACATCATCGTCCATTTCCATTATGCCGTCGGCATAGAGACCGTAACCGCTTTTCCCTTCATATTCCGGCGAGAGATTGGTGCGGTAATGCATACGGGTAGTATTATGCCAGACGAAAAACGGCTTCTTCGCCTCCACCGCATCACTGATAAAACGCTTGGACTCTTTCAGCACATCGGCATCAAGTGTGCGTTGACGCTCGCGTCCAAAAGGGCCTTTGTCATCAATCTTCTGCGTTCCGTCCGCATTTGCCCATGAATGAATAATACCACGCTGCGCAAATTGCTTGGCGACTTCCGGAACCTTTGGGAAATCATATTCCTCTTGATATTCACCGGCATTGAGATGGTAGAGGATGCCATAAAATTCATCAAAACCATGCGCCGTTGGCAGATGGTCGTCACGGTCACCGAGATGGTTTTTACCAAACTGCCCGGTAGCGTAACCAAGCGGTTTCAGCATTTCAGCGAGAGTGGGGTCCTCTTTGCTGATACCCTGAGGCGTACCCGGCAATCCGACAGTTGCCAGCCCTACCCGTAGCGGATATTGCCCGGTGATAAATGCCGCACGGCCTGCAGTACAGGAGGCCTGAGCATAATGATCCATGAATAGCATGCCTTCATCGGCAATCCGGTCGATATTCGGCGTAGAGCCACCCATCATGCCTCTGTGATATGCGCTGAGATTCCAGATCCCGACATCATCGCCCCAGATGATGAGAATATTGGGCCTTGCCTGTTTTTCCTGTGCCTTTGCCTCCGAGACAAGGCTTAAAGACCGTGGCACAGCAAATTGTGCAGCTCCGGCCAGAGCAGATGTTGCGAGCAATGCACTGAATGACAAAAAGGTACGACGCTGCATGCTTATTCCCTCCTTGACTTGTGTTCGTGATGCAATTTCGTCGGGGCAGCAGGCGTTCACCATTTTACTCAACCGTTCAAAGCTTCCCCGTGCTTTCGCGATTGGCATCGGCCTTGACTGATGGTGTGCCCTATAAAATATTTTCGTAAATTACAAATTTGGCTGTAAATCCAGAAGTACGTAACAGTAAATCCGGCGTTTTATGGCGTATGCATATGGGCGGGAAATGAGGACAAAAGAGCTGTTTTCTTCAGTCTGAGGGACGCTTCACACAGCGGAAACCCACATGGCTTGTCGACGTGTCTTCCGGCTCTGCATGCCGTGCAGCGGGACGATAGCGGCGGCAATAATTCGGCGCACAAAGATGGGAGCCACCCTTGATAACGCGTCTGGCGATCCGGATATTTGGTTGTTGCGGGTCATAGCTTAAATCCGCTTCGCCGCCGCGCGGATTATAGGGAAGGCAGCAGGGGCTGGGCGCAGGTTCAGAATGCCTGTCGCTCCAATAATCGCTTGTCCACTCCCACACATTGCCGATCATGTCATAGGCACCATATCCGTTTGCAGGAAATGACCTGACAGGCGATGTCCGCTCATGCCCTGATGGTTTGGTGCTGCTTGTCGGGAAGATGCCCTGCCATGTATTGGCCATTGCAATGCCATCGGGCATCAATTCATCACCCCATGCATATTCTGTATCTTCAAGGCCACCTCTGGCCGCAAATTCAAATTCTGCCTCGGTCGGCAAGTCAAGCCCTGCCCAGTCAGCATAGGCACACGCATCACAATAAGCGACATGAACCACGGGGTGATCCAGCTTATCGCGGATATCACTCAGGTCACCCAGAGGTTTGCGCCAGTTTGCACCGAATTTGAACTGCCACCATTGGCTGATGTCACGTCCTGCAACCGTTGCCGGCGGAGTGAAAACGAGGGAACCCGCCCGCAACATTTCCGGAAGCGCCCCCGGATAATCCCGCGCATCCGGCACTTTTTCTGCCAAAGTCACATGGCCTGTTTCTTCAACAAAACGCGCAAATTGCCTGTTGGTTACAGGTGTTTGACTGATCCAAAAACCGTCAATTTTTACCGGATGCTTTGGTGCTTCTTCAGGATAGTGATCGTCTGACCCCATCACAAAAGTTCCGCCCGGTATCCAGATCATCTCCTCCAGAACCTCATCGATATTGTATTTTTTTGAGACTTCCAGACCCATTGCCACCCTCCGGAAAACATCACTCAAAACTACAGTTTTGATTATGCTTTCAGAAGTACGTAACGGTAAATCTATAGATGAAAACGGCAGACAATCAGAAATTAATTATGCCCGATAAACGGCATCTGCCGGATAAATGTCCTGTTTTCCAAACTATCCAGAATAAAAGCGGCAACCTCTTCAACTGTGATGAACCGAAGCTGCACATTGCGCGGTGTCCGGGTCAAAATATGTAATGGTTCTTTCGTGGTACGGGAACTGAAAGGTGCCGGACGAATGATTGTCCAATCGAGGCTGCTTTGCCCGATGATCGCTTCCTGAGTGTCTTTGTCTGCATATTGATGGCGGGTAATGAACGGATAAATGAGGTAATTATAAAACCATCCGCCATGACCTTTGGTATCTCCTGCGCCAATCCCCGTTATTACAACAAGCCGGTTCACTCCTGCAGCTTGCATCACATCCACAAGCTCTCTGGTCACATCAGAAAAAAGCGTCGTTCTTCCGGTGTGATCAACACCAAGACATATAACCACGGCATCATGACCGGTAATATTTTGCTCTAAAAATGCTTTATCCGCAGGCGCTCCGACGGCTATATCGAGATTGAATCCCGCGACAAGTTTGCGGGCATCCCGTGTCTGCGCTGTCACTTTGTGACCACGCGCAACACATCGCTGAACGAGTATTGAGCCTACTTTGCCCGAAGCTCCCAAAATAAACACCCGAAGCTTTTCCGGTTTTGTAACAGAGCTGCTCTTCATAGCTTATTATTCATCCTGACTTCAGTCCCCAACACGCAAAGCCGGCATGTTGCGCCCGTTCTGATGCAGGGTCAGCTTTGTGGCTTTTCCGTCTTCCACAGTGAAACTGATTTGTGCATCAACTTCACGCAGAAAGAATTTCGTATCGCTCTCCGGATAGGCTGCAAAACGCTGCTGGCCGGTCAGTTGCAGAAATAACTGCCCATTTTCTTCGGTTATGCTCATAATCGCACCAGGGGAGAGCAGATACTGGCCGACATAAGCGGGCAGTTTTGCGGTATCAATCGCAACAGCAATGCGTATCGGAGGCTGGGGCAGCAGTTCTTGCCGCGCGTCCAGCAAATGAGCGCCGATATCGTCAATACCCGTAATGCTCAGGCGATTGGACAAGACAATAACGCCATTGCCATTCTCACGGTCGAAACCGGCGAAACTTTCAAAGCCGCCTGTCCGGCCATTGTGCCAGACAATCGTACGGCGGGCGAGTTTGGAAATGACCGGACCAAGACCAATATTACGTGTTTTCCCGCCAGCCGGTCGGCTATGTTCCGTGAGCAAGGCAAAGGCAGGTTTAAGCGGGGTTTCCGTTTGTCCTGAAGCTGCAGCTATAAATTTGGCAAGATCATCAGCCGAAGTGATGAGCGCGCCTGCCGGTGCAAATGCATCAAAATCCCAATGGCTCACCGGTTCCCCGCCCCGCCCATGGCCTGTTGCCATATCCGGTTGCGTATTACCGGTCAAAGCCAGCACGCTTTGTTTCATGCCCAGCGGATCAAGAATTTCCTGCTGCACCATCCGGGCATAAGAGCGGCCATCAATATGGGTAATCGCCAGCCCCAGCAGTGCGGTACCGGCATTGGAATAGGAAAAATCCTTACCGATCGGCCGGTTCAGACGATATGTCGCCAGCCAGTTGAAAAGACCCTGACTGCCATAGCCGGTATAGGGGTTATTTATATCCGCCGTCATCAGATCATCCGGCAAGCTCGGCAAACCGGATGTGTGCGTGGCAAGATCAAATGCTGTGATTGCCTTGCCCTTATAGGTCGGCAGAACAGTATTTGCCGGCAGATAATTGGCAATCGGGGCGTTGAGATCAATCCGCCCGTCCAGTACCAGTTGCGCCAACAGCAGATTGGTGAAGACCTTGGTAATTGAACCGGCTTCAAACAGAGTATTCTCATCCACCTGTCGCGGATCATTGCGGCCAAACTGACCATGTGATACAAAGCGGGATCTGCCATTTTCGATCAAGGCAACAACAATGCCGGTCTGACTTCCATCAATACGGTCAGTCAGAATTTTCTTAACGTCATCATCAGAAGGCAGTGTCACTTCTTCAGCAAAGACCGGCACCAGCATCAGAGCTGTTGCCATAAATGCAGACAGAACGCGCTTCATATTTATCTCCAGTCACTGGTGTTCAAATCTGGAATAAAACTGCGAAGATATGGCGGGGAATTTACCCAAATTGGCCTTATAGAAGATGTTTTTCACAGGGCTGTTTTTCAGC
>NZ_ANNO01000426.1:0-2935 GCF_000409565.1 Pseudochrobactrum sp. AO18b | reverse complement strand
GCGCCCCTTCCTCGTTAATATCACACTGCGATGCTTTAGAAATCAAACGAAGCGGAAAGCATGAATGTACGCGGCGCTCCGGCCGAGATAAAACCACGGGCTGACGATGCCCAGTAATTTTCGTTGAGAACATTCTCAACGGTTGCTCTGAACTCTACCGGCTTGCCATTCTCACGGAGCATTGTGTAACGCGCGCCCAGATCAACGCGTGTCCAGTCCGGCACTTTCTGCAGGTTTTTCTGGTCATAATAAGTGCTGCCTGTATGGACAACACGACCGGTCAGCGTCAGCCCCTCAACCCACGGCGTGTCATACTCGCCATAGAGGCTGATAGCTGTTTTCGGAACACCCGGAACTCTGTTACCATTCGTTTCGGGATTTCCTGTTTTATCCAGCTCGGCATCCATAAATGTAATACCACCCAGCAAACGAATACCGTCAACCGGCTCGCCGAACACAGAGAGCTCCAGCCCGCGATTGACCTGAAGACCGTTCACCGCAAAATTGTTTTTCGCATCAGTAAAACCGTTTGGCTGTCTGATCTCAAACAGAGCTGCGCTCAGCATCAGATCGCCAAGATCATATTTGACCCCGACTTCCTTCTGCTTGTTTACAACAGGAGGAAAGCTCTCTGTATTATTGGCAGCGCGGGACGGTGGCTGCGGCCCTTCAGTCAGTGCCTCAGCATAATTTGCATAGACCGACAAGCTGTCAGTCACATGGGCAACAGCAGCGACGGCAGGGCTGAATTTAGATTCTGAGTAATGATAAGTCTGTTTACCAAACGGCACATCCGGATTTGGGCGTGTGTTGAAGGTACGTGTGCTCATATGCTGATAACGTCCGCCAAGCGTCAGCTGGAAGCGATCATCCGCAAAAGACAGCGTGTCAGAAATCGCGATACTGTTAGCGACCAGCTCGGAGAACGGATAGAGATTATCCGAGCGAGGCAGCCCGCTTATATCTACCCAGTTATCAGGCACATAGGCAGGATTGTAGATATTGATCGGGTATTTTCTGAAGCCCAGTTTTCCCGGATGGAAGCGACCGCGATGGTTCTCATTTTTCGCGCCGCTTACCGAAATATTGAACTTATGGCCGACAGGACCGGTATCAAATTCGGAGCGAACACCAATCTCACCCGACAGTCCCTGAATCTGCTGCGGATTATAGCCAAATTCAGCTTCTGCATCGCCGTTGGAATTGAGAATTGTGTATGATGTAGACAGGAAATCCTCACGATAACGGCTGATACCACCGGCGGCATAGACAGTCGTATTATCCAGAACATCAACCTCGACACGGGCAGCGGCCATATTGTGCTTGCTGTCGTGATATTCGAACGGATTGGCTGTGTTAATCCGGCCATTCGGTGCATCCGGAATTACAACCCCTTCTTTTACCGCATTAAACAGCGAAGTCGGCGCATCAATATTCTGTCGGGAATGATTGAGATCAAGCGAGGCACGTACCCGTTCACCGCGATAATCAAGCCCAAGCGACAAGACACCAACCTGAATGTCATTATGCTTCATCGCAGTCTCACCGCCACGATAGGAACCATTGAAGCGAATGCCCCATTCCCCGTCCGGTCCGAAACGACGACCAACATCAACATGCGACCATAATTGCGCATCGGACATATAGGTCGTTGTCAGGCGTGTCAGCGGCTCATCCGCAGCGCGTTTTGGCACCAGATTGATTGTACCCCCGACGCGGCCGACACCGCCATTGACCAGAGCGCTTGGCCCTTTGAGCACCTCAACGCGTTCAATGCCCTCAAGATAGCTGCGACGCGGATTGGCAAGGTAGAAAAGTCCGTCATATGCAACATCCAGATTAGTCACCGAGAAACCACGGATGAAGAAAGAGTCACGCTCACTGAAAGTCGGCGCATCCTGACGCACGGACGGATCATTGAGTGTAATATCAGCGATCGATTTTGCCTGCTGGTTGCGGATCAGCCTGTCTGTATAGCCGGTCAGGCTGAATGGTGTATCGCGAACAGACCGGTTTCCGAGTGTTCCGAGTTGCGCACCGGTGGCAACCTGCCCGCCGGCATATTCAGCCGGTGGTTGACCTATAGTGCCGGTAGAAGGATGTCCCTGCCCCACCACCACAATTGTATCCAGTACTGTTGCACCAGTGGTATCGGAAACCTGTTGAGCCTGCTTTTGGCGCGGCACGCGATCAGTCTTGCCTGTTTCCTGAGCGAAAGCCGCCACAGCACTGACAGCAAGCAGTGAAACACCGGCTAAAGCGGCACAGCCGCGCTCATAGGTAACCAATTGATATCTGCCCCTCATTCCAATCCCCAAGTTTTCAAAAAATGTAAAAATTCAATGGTCATCATTGCTTGTCAGCAAAACCGACATGTCATAAGAACGCGCGCATTCGGTTTTGGGGTGTCATCACATCTGCCCAAATTTAGCCGTCTTAAGAACAATATTATTATCTGCGATATTAAACATGATTATATAAGTCAAGTTTATGCGCCCGTATTGTGCACACGCAGATCAGTTCTTGATGAAATATCCACACATTCCGAAAACACCTTTGCCTGATCACTGACAGATCAGATGCCGATGCGTGGCTCCATGCCCAAAAAAGTGAATGTTTTCCGAATGATTTCACCCGCAACCGGTGCTGCGGTTACACCGGCCGTCTGTCCGCGCGTGGCAGATTTCGGAGCCGGATCATCAACGATAACCAGATAGACATATGTCGGATCGTCCATCGGCATGGCCGCTGCAAAAACATTGAAATTCCTGTTCTTTGCATAGCGGCCGTTGACCACCTTCTCAGCCGTACCGGTTTTTCCACCGACATTCAGGCCGCTGATATTCGCACGACGGCCGGAACCTTTTTCCGCGCTTAAACGATATAAATGCCGGACAATCGCACTTGTTCTTTCGGTGACAAGACGGCGGGCAGG
>NZ_ANNO01000425.1:0-8862 GCF_000409565.1 Pseudochrobactrum sp. AO18b | reverse complement strand
ACCGCCGTTCAATATTCCGCCGATACCGGCGGCTGTTTGCAATGGCGTGGTTGCAAAACCATGACCGAAAGCTGCGGTAATCGATGTCGGCACAGACCAGTGCCGCGGCTCCATTGGTTTTGCTATTTCCGGCAGTTCCAGCGCCGCTCTCTCCAGCAGGCCGGAACGGATAAGAAAGTTCCGGTGCCCTTCCACCCCGACAGAAAGTGCTTCCTGTGCGGAGCCGATATTGGAAGAAAACAGAAACACTTCCTCCAGCGTCAGCGGTCGTTTCTTGCCGAAATAATCCCGCACAAGCTGATTACCGACCCTGATCGGATTGGTCGCGTCATAGATTGTATCAAGTCCGGCACCCGCATGTTCAACTGCCATCGCCGTTGTAAAGGTCTTAATGATAGACCCCATTTCCGAGGCACTGGCTGTTATCCGGTTCAGACGGTCAGCCAGATGTATCTCCGCAGGCGTATTGGGATCAAAATCCGGCAATGAAACCAGCCCTAAGATTTCACCTGTTTTAATATTGAGAATGAGACCACCGACACCCGCCGCGCCGTATTTAACAAGCGCTTTCGACAATTCGTCATGCAATGCATGCTGCACACGTAAATCAATGGAAGTCACAACCGGCGCAAAATGTTCAGGGACTGAGAAACCGGCATTGCGGATATCGGCAATGCCCTGCCCGTCGATCCATTTCTCCAGACCGGCAACACCGGTATTGTCAATATTGGTCAGGCCGACAATGTGCGAAGTGGTACGTCCGGCCGGATAGGCTCTTTGTAATTCGGTGCGGAAGCCAATGCCGGGAATACCTTCTGCCATCAGCCTGCTTTTAACCGACGGCGTTAATTGCCGTGCGAGCCATATAAAACGGCGCTGCCCCGACAGTTTCTTATGAAGCGTTTGCAGCGGAATCTCGGGAATGATGCGGTGCACTTTTTCTGCCACTTCATCAATATCCGTAATACGGCGGGGCTCCGCATAAAGTGAATATGCCTTGATATCTATCGCAAGGATTTTTCCGTTCCTGTCCAGAATAAACGGCCTGTACATGCCGACAGGAGACATTGCGGCATGTTCTGAAGCAGGTACAATCGTGCCGAAGTAAACCATCTTTGAAAACAGCACACAATAAATCGCCACGAACAATAATATCGCAAGTATATATCTGTTTTTATTATAGGACTTCTTCATACACACACTAAAATTAATAATTAAAACTTCTTTGACGGATTTTTTTGTTATTCACAAAAATTCACGAATGATTTCACATAGAAATAAATGATGTAATGGTATATTAGGGCTCGATAAGTCTCAATTCACCGCAATTTTCACTCACTTTCAGCGCGGATAATGCAATGCCCGATCAAACTAAGCTGGATGATTACGACAAATCGCTTCTCAGACTGCTTCAGGAAGATGCCTCAAGATCACAAAAAGAATTAGCCGAGCTTATTCATCTGTCACCCGCCGCCGTACAGCGCCGCATCGCCAAACTTCAGAAAAAAGGCATCATCAAAAAATTTGCAGCCGTTGTTGATCCTGCGGCCGTCGGTCTGCCCGTGACCGTTATTGTCGAGGTCACGCTCAGCGACGAGCGGTCAGCGACAGTCGCTGCGGCCAAAAAAATGTTCAAAAATGCTGAGGAGATTCAACAATGTTATTGGGTTGCGGGCAGTGCTGGCCTTATCCTGATCATGACCGTTCCGACGACTGAAGAATATGAAAGCAGGACAGCGCAATTATTAGGAGAAAATCATCTGGTAAAATCTTACAGAACCATCGTTGTACTGGACAGAGTGAAAGTCGATCTGTCCCTTCCCTTGTAATAGTCTTCCTGTCATATTTATTAAATTCGCCTTATTCATAAAATGTCAGACTGACTTGATATTTACAGAGTTATTTTTTGTTTTCTTAAAAACATGAAACACTAACCTGCGAGAGTTTTCATGCCAGCAAAGTTCATTATCAACGCACCGGTATTTTTCGGATCCATCATTGTCATCGGTGTGTTTCTAGCAATCGGGATCGTGGTTCCCGATCAGGCTGCGAGTATTTTTACCCAGCTTCAGACCGTTATTCTCGCAAATTTCGGGTGGTTTTACCTGCTATCCGTCGGCATTTTTCTGGTCAGCGTATTGCTTCTCTGTCTGGGACGGTACGGACGCCTCAAACTCGGCCCCGATGATTCAACACCTGATTTCAGCTTCCTTTCTTGGATTGCAATGCTTTTCGCTGCGGGTATGGGTATCGGGCTGATGTATTATGCCGTCGGCGAGCCGATGACGCATTTCATGGCGCCGCCAAGCGCAGAACCGCGCTCCATTGCAGCAACACGTGAAGCCATGGCGGTTACATTTTTCCATTGGGGAATTCACGCCTGGGCTATTTATGCCGTTGTCGGCCTGTCCCTTGCCTATTTCGGATATCGTTACAATCTGCCGCTCACCATCCGCTCCGGCCTTTACCCGCTGCTCAAAGAGCGGATTAACGGCCCGATCGGCCATGCGGTCGATATTTTCGCCATCGTCGGCACCATGTTTGGTATTGCAACCTCGCTGGGACTTGGCGTTTCACAGATTAATGCCGGACTTCACTATCTGATCGGCCTGCCAATCGGGTTGCAGGTTCAGCTGCCACTTATTATTGCAATCACGGCACTGGCAACGATTTCCGTTGCAACAGGTCTGGATAAAGGCGTGCGCATTCTCTCTGAGACCAACCTGCTGCTCGCTATTCTCCTGATGCTTTTTGTGCTGATTGTGGGGCCTACAGCAGAGCTTTTCCGCGATTTTGTGCAGAATATCGGCCTGTATCTCGATACAATCGTCCTGCGTACCTTCAATATCTATGCCTATGAACCAACGCCGTGGGTCGACGCATGGACGCTGTTCTACTGGGCATGGTGGATATCGTGGTCGCCTTTTGTCGGCATGTTTATTGCCCGTATTTCGCGTGGCCGCACGGTCAGGGAATTTGTGACAGCGGTGCTGTTTATCCCGGCCGGTTTCACATTCTTCTGGATGACCGTTTTCGGCAATTCGGCAATTCTTATTGATACGACAGTTGCAGGCGGCAAGTTAGGAGCAGAAATTGCTGCTGATGTCTCCGTCGGCCTGTTCCACTTCTTTGAATATTTGCCATGGACGACATTGACCTCGACTTTGGCGGTCATGCTGGTTGCCATTTTCTTTGTTACATCTTCGGATTCCGGCTCTCTTGTTATTGATTCAATCGCTGCGGGTGGGGAAACAGAAACAACAACCGGACAGAGGGTCTTCTGGTGCACATTGGAAGGTGTGGTCGCTGCAAGTCTTCTGGTTGCAGGTGGTCTGGGAGCTTTGCAGGCTGTGACCATTGCAAGCGCACTGCCATTCAGCATCGTCATGATCGCGCTTGTCTGGTCACTGTTTAAGGGGATGAAAGCCGACCTTGCACAACAAGCCGCCCATGCTGCAATTCCGGTTGCGCCAAGCGCACAGCCAGCCTCAGGGCTCACATGGCAACGCAGATTGTCGCTGATTTTGCATGCGCCAACCCAGCGTGAAGTTGCAACATTTATCGCAGGTCCCGCCAAGGATGCTTTGAATGCAGTTACCACCGAACTGAACAATCGCGGTCGGGAAACCGTTGTTGTTACAGAAGACAATGGTGCAATCGCACTGCGTTCCACGGCAGAAGGCACACGCGATTTCATCTACGGTATCATGCCCGTTGCCCAGCACATCCCTGCTTTTTCGACACTGGGGGTCGGCAAGCCAAATCTCCGTCATGAAGCACGGACATATTTCTCAAGCGGTGGCAGAGGCTATGATGTGATGGGCTTCACAAAAGAGCAGCTGATCGTGGATATTCTGGTGCAATTTGAAAGATATCTGGCTTTGGTTCATGCGCCGGAAACACAACTGGTACACAGCGCGCCGGAACATTCAGCGGATATGTAAATTTCCCACATGCTGAAGGCCGGATGAGGCCGTTAATACACACATAAAAGCACGCGTTGCTCCATATGGCAGCGCGTGTTTTGCGCATACCTCAAAAAACGACGCTTTAAGACTGATAAGTTCACTCAGAGATTTTATTTTAAATTGAAATTTATACTTAAAAAAATCATCTTATTTATTTTCATTTTTACCTGTAAATAATCAAAAAGTGTTAGTTCAGCAGTACAAATTCAGACCATAAATTTTATACATTGACATATAATTATAGTTGTAAGATTTAAAGGCAGAACACTTTGCTGTTCATATTGTTGGCGGACAATTCGAAAACCGCGCCGGTTTAGTTAACCGGCTATTTCTCAAAACAGGACTTATCCATGAGTGAGATTACAATCTCGCGGGACTCCGAAATTTCATTTGGGCGTATATCTGCGTTAACTGTCGAAGATGTCTGTGATCTGAGTGAAACGCTTTCCGATGAGCATCGCGGCATGGTTGCCGACAATGGTACATCCATTGCCGCAGCACATTTTTCCGAAAATGCCTGGTTCCGTGCAATTTATGCTGACGATACACTGATCGGTTTCATAATGCTGCATATTGGCGCCGACCATGATGACGGAATTGACTGTCCGGGGGTCTTTTTATGGCGTTTTATGATCGCAACACCATTCCAGAAATTCGGCTTTGGCCGTCAGGCTATCGGGCTTTTAAAACGTGATATGAAGCTCAAAGGCTACAACGAGATTTTCACAAGCTACGGCACCGGAGAAGGTAGTCCGGAAGGTTTTTACACTCTTCTTGGCTTTGAAAAAACCGGTGATAGCTATGGTGATGAACTGGAAGCCGTGTTGAAATTCTAAATCAGACTACGGGCGTTAGCGATGACACACTAACGCCTGTTCTCTCAGCACTGATCCTTGTATTATCGGATTTGAACGATACAAAAAAGGTGTGGCTACGTGGCAAAAGGCTCGTTCAAAATAGCGCCTAGCAAAATCGACGGGATCACGGCGGTTGCTGCGGACTCATCCCATATATTCGGCCGCCATACGCATGACCAGTTCGGCATTGGCGTCATCATCCGCGGTGCGCAAAAATCATTGAGCGGACGGGGCATTGTTGAGGCGGCGGCCGGTGATATCATCACTGTCAATCCGAATGAGGTTCATGACGGCACCCCGATCGGTGACCATGGCCGTGCGTGGTATATGCTATATTTTGATACCGATATTTTAGCCGAGCCGATGAAGGAAATTCGGGGCGGTAACACGAGAATATCGGAGCTTGCAAAGCCGGTCTTGCACGACACGGCTGCAACAAAGCATTTCCGCTCTCTGTTAAAAAGCATAACCAATCCGTCAGATATTTGCAGCGAGTTTGAAATACAAGAAAACCTGCATCTGTTGCTGGCACGGCTTGTTACAAGCCACAATTCTGCAGACAAACACGATGCACCCTCCGCAATCGAACTGGCACGCGAGCGCATAGATGATGACCCTTGCTCGCCGCTTTCTCTCGGCGAATTATCTGCGCTTGGCAATGTCAGCCAGTTTCAGTTGATACGGGGTTTTTCAAAACACACCGGTCTGACACCTCACGCCTATCTCATTCAGCGCAGACTGCAATATGCGCGAAAAATGATCATAAATGGCTCAACACTGAGCGATGCAGCTTATGCGTCCGGCTTTGCAGATCAGAGCCATATGACCCGTTTATTTGTAAGCACCTATGGCATCTCACCAAAGCAATATGCCGGTGTCAGAGCCTGAGCTGCAATTTTCTTCAAGACTTTGCCGTCAATAACGACGCAAATGGCTCAAAAAACGAGCCAGAGCAATGTCCATTCACTACCGCTATTCCCTGTCTGTGCTGACTTCTTTTCCGCAACTGCAATCCCGTGGTTTGCTGATTGACGGCATCAACCGCAATGCCGGCCCAAATGCTGCGATGTCTCAACTGACTGCCATTGCCAAAAACCGTCTCGCTCATGCTACTGAAGGCGAGTTTCCTGAAATCAAAGCATGGCGCCGCGCCTTTTCCGCCATGGGATATAAACCGACCCAATACAGATGTGCTTCGGAAGCATTGCTGCGTCGTTTCCGCATGGAAGGTTCACTTCCGGCGCTGCACCCTCTGGTTGATTTCTGCAATGCAACATCGCTGGCTTTTGCAATACCCGTTGCCGTTTTTGATGTCGAAAAAATCAACGGCATTCTCAGTATCCGGCACGCTGACGGCGACGAAATTTATGAGACATTCAGCGGGAGTACGGAAAGACCCGAGCCAGGCGAAATCATATATGCCGATGACAGCAGGCGAGCACATGCACGCCGCTGGACAAACCGGCAGAGCGGCTGGTCTGCGATAAATAGTGAAACAAAAACAGCACTGATTGTGACTGAAGCACTGCATGAAACTGCACAGCAAGACACGGATAAGCTTATAAATTCGCTGATGACAACATTGAAACAACTATGGCCTGCGTCGAAAATCACTCGGGTTAATCCGGCATGACTTTCGAATATTTACTGACAGCTTTTATTGTCAGCGCCATCCCCGGCGCAGGCGTTGTTTATACAGTTGCTGCCGGTCTTGCGGGCGGCAGGCGCGGCTATATCATTGCAGCACTCGGTTGTACGCTGGGCACCCTGCCCCATATTGCAGCAGCCATCAGCGGCCTTGCAGTTTTGCTGCACACCAATATTACGATCTTCATCATCATTAAATGGCTTGGCATTGCCTATCTGTTCTACATGGCATGGAAGATGGTGAGCGACCACACGATGCTGCAACTGAATGAAAAGACCAAAGATAAAAGCGCGCAACAAATAATCAGCTCAGCGATTTTCATCAATCTGCTGAACCCGAAACTATCCTTGTTTTTCCTTGCCTTTTTACCGCAATTTATCAGCCCGCAAGAAGCATCGCCGGTCTTGCGCATGCTGGAGCTGAGTGTGGTTTTCATGATAATCACATTTGCGGTTTTCATCGCCTATGGTGCTTTTGCCGCCTCAGTCCGGCACTATCTGATTTCCGATCCGTCAGTGCAAAAACGGGTTCGCTATGGCTTTGCCTTTGCTTTCATGGCACTGGCGCTGAAACTGGCTTTCACCAATACCAATCCTCATGCGGAAAATAACAGGTCAGCCAGAGCAATGCCGGTGAGTGTCAGCTCTTCAGGCATGATCTGGTCGTCTGTTTTTACCTATGACTTGTTCAGTTCAGAAGAGATACAGCAATCAAGCCCGAGCCTGAATGTCCCTTTCCGGCGCTTTTTCCTTGTCAGATTTTAGACCGGCAGCCGTATTAAAACTCAACAAGTTCCACATCGCCTGTTGCTGCACTCACCATGATTTCAACGCGCATGGACGGATCGCCCAACTCGACTGCGCAGCAACATCTGACCGGCGGCGCATAAGGGGCAATCCAGTCTTTCCAGACCTGATCCATACCCTCAAAATCAGCCATGGATGTGATCCAGATTTCCGCAGTCAACAGACGGGATTTATCACTGCCTGCACGTTGTAGCAGATCATCGATTTTACCAAGCGTCTCTTTCGTCTGTTCTTCAATCGTGCCGCCTTTATCAGAGAACTGACCGGACAGATAACAGACACCATTATATTTCACCAAGCGGCTGCGACGGGCATTAATATCACTGCGTTCAAGCTTCATTTCATCCTCACGATACTCAGATTTCAAGTCCGGCTTTGCGGCTTTCAAGAGCGGAAATCACACGGAAACCGATGCTGCGGAAGGGTTCCGGCGCAATAAAGCTGGCCTGTCCCATAACCTGCTCAAGAACGGAATGATCGCCAAAGCCACACATCAGTTCCGCCAGATGCCGCCCCAGCATTGTGCCCTTGGCAATGCCGCTGCCGTTGCAGCCGCCGGAAGCATAAAGCCCGTCTTCCAGCTTGCCCCACCATGGTGCACCGTTCATAGTCAGGGCTGTGGTGCCGCCCCAGACATATTCAAATTGCACATGGCGCAAACCGGGCCAGCGGCGTTCAAAGCGGTTCCGTAGTTCTGCTTCCACGTAAGTCTGTGTCAGCTCTTTTTCATGGGCATAAAGGCTGCGCACCATCAACCGGTCAGAACCGATGCGCCGCAATGTTGTGCCAAGCCGGTGAGACGGCAGCAAGCCCCATGACTGATCATGTCCCAGCAGCGCTCTGTCCGCCTCGGGAACGGATTCTGTCACTGCCGCATAGGTATAAATAGTCGTCATCTTGGTATTCAGATAACCAAAACGGCGGATAAAACCATTATTCGCCAAAGCAATGTTTTTTGCCCTGATCTGCCCCGACCGTGTGGATAATATCCAGTCACCCTGATGCTGAATCCGTTCGACCGGTGTGTTCTCATAGAGTTCAACATCGGAAGGCAGGGCATCGGCCAGACCACGGATCAAGGCTGCAGGCTGTAACAACCATGTGTCTGAGAGATACAGACCGAAGCGGTAATAATCCGTGCCGATCCTCTCTGCGATATCGCTCCGTGACAATTCCTGATGTGTTACACCGAGTTTTTTTGCCACCTCAAGAACAGAGCGGACAGAAGCCTCTCCGCGTTCTGTGGCAGCGCCGCGAATGGCACCGACCTGCTGCATATCGCATTGGATATTATTCTCACGGATAATATCCGTCAGCCATTGGAAGGCTTCCGAAAATAATTTTGATTGCAGCCGTGCTTTCTCGGACATTTCCACGGTAATATTCCGTGGCAGAACATCGGTGCCGGTAAAACCGGAATTGCGAGCGGAGGAACCCTCGCCCACGGTCGTCGCTTCAACAACAGCAATACGGGCATCGGGGCGAAGTTCACGCAGACGACGCGCAACAGCAAGTCCGGTATAACCTGCGCCGATCACGGCAAAATCTACGTTAATGTCGCCATCAAGCGCAGGTCGTGGTGT
>NZ_ANNO01000424.1:0-10127 GCF_000409565.1 Pseudochrobactrum sp. AO18b | reverse complement strand
CCACGTACGGTTTCAATCAGTGAAATGCGTCTGTTCAGTTACAAGCGGTCCGAGCGACAAAGAGCCTTTCAGCTCAAAGCCCCAATCAAGGCTCTTCTTGCGAACCCAGACCTGCGCGGTTTCATTCAGCGGAATTGCGCAGACATCCGCGACAATCAGTTTCTGTGCTTCATGCCAGAGCTGAAGCTGCTTATCCGGATCCACTTCTGACCGTGCCGTAACAATCTGCTCATCAGCAGCCGCACAATGACTGAAATTGGTCACCGCAGTCGGTTTGCCGACAATGCTGTCTGAATGATAGAATTGTGTGAGGTAATAATCCGCGACCGGAAAACGTGCGGCGCCATACATCACAATCGGGCTGAGATCCTTGCGGATCATCTGGTGCCAGGTCGCATGTTCCACCGGTTCCAGTTCCAGCTTGATACCCGCTTTGGCAACCTGTGCCTGCAACATCTGTGCCGACTGCTCCAGACTTGGCAGCTGGCTGGACAGCATTTTAATCGTTACGCCGTCCGGATAGCCTGCTTCGGCCAGCAGGGCCTTGGCTTTTTCCGTATCATTGGAGACAACGCCAGCCTCATTCGTATAACCAAGATTATTACTCGGAATGACCGATTTCACTTCACGGGTGAATTCCTTGCCGCGGAACTGCGCCATCTGTCCGGCATTGACCGCATAGGCAAGCGCCTGTCTGACACGGATATCGTCAAACGGTTTTTTGGTGCGGTTTACATGAAGCAGGGTCAGTTCGGCCGGATCGAAAATATCAACCACGGATTCCGGTACTTCCCGTGTCCGCGCCAGCCATTTCTGATCTGTGGTGCCGGCGGAGACATCAATCTCACCGGAGATAAAGGCCAGATCGCGTGCGGAAGCGGCATTCAGAAAGCGATAGATGATTTTCTCAAGCTTCGGCTTGCCACGGAAATAGCCATCATGGGCTTTGAACTCGATGGAAACACTAGGCTCAATTTTTTCCAGTGAGAAAGGCCCGAAACCAACCGGACGACGCTGAAACTCGTCGCCGCGCTCCTCATAGGCTTTTTTACTCAGGATAAAGCCGCCGGAATAATTCGACACCAGTCCGAGCAGACTAGGCACCGCTTTGGCAAGCGTGATCTTCACCGTATAGGGATCAACCGCTTCGACAGATTTCAGAGCAGCATAATCAGTCGCGAAAGCTGATGTTTCCGGTTTCCCAGCTTTATTGAGGGAGAACACGACATCATCGGCCGTTACCTCGCCATAACCCTGCTGAAACTGTACGCCTTTGCGCAAATGGAATGTCCATTCCATTTTATCTGCTGAATGCTCCCATTTTTCAGCAAGATCAGGCTCAATTGTTGAAGGATCGGTGCTGCCGGGTGCAAAGCGCACCAGTCCGCCGAAAATCCATGCAACCAGTGTGCGATCCGATGTCGAATTGGCAAAATGCGGATCAAGCTTGCCGACATCTGCTGCCGCAGCCCCTAAAACGAGTTCTGTTTTAGCTGCAAAAGCCGGTACGGATACCAGTGCCGAACAGGCCATAAAGGCTGCCAGTGCGCCGGTTTTTAAAACTATTCTGTACATATTATGCTCCTCCTCTTTTATTTTATAATTTGTCTGCTCAAAGCAGCGTGCACGGGGGTAAATCCTGCCTGCGGAAAATCCGCAAAAGCCTGAAGCAAAAGCTGCTGATCATCGGGGGTGATATACGCCGCATTAATCCGCCGGAATTTCGTGACAATATCCGCATAGCCAAGCGGATTGGCCACATCTCCGCGTGGATGCAGCACTTCCATGATCTCAATGCCCTGCCCCTGATCCAGCGAGACACGCGCCGGTGTTGATTTTGGAAAAGCCGAAGCAAAATCCGGAGTGGCTTCAAGCGTAATCCCCTCCGCCAGCGCCAGTATTTCAGGGGCGGCCAGCATATCCGGATTAACCGGCTGCAATGCAGCTTCGCCTTTCAAGGCTGCCAAGGCACAGCTGAAATAAAAACTATATTGCCCGCCTTCGAGTGTTTGCGGCGCACGCTCATTGGACAGGCGTAAACCCTGCGGAAATGTTTCAATTTTCAGTGAAAGCACCGGCAGCTCCGGCTTACGCATTGCCAAAATAGCATCGACAGCTGCATGCATATACCGGCAGCACGCATAGGGTTTGAGATAACACTGCACCAGCCACCATTGCTGACCATGGTCAGACAGCAATATTGCAGGGTCATATTTTTCTGCATTATCCAGCAAATCGCGGGGGCCTGTAGCACCGGCGACAGCGCGATAGGCAGCGGTAATCCCTGCTACAACCGCAGGCGGGATCATTTCTTTCACCGTCGTGCCCTGATAGCGTGAAGTACCGGACGGATAACCGATTGGCCCTTCCGCACCGGCAATCGCCAATGCATGAGCCATGGCCGGAGCACTCAGTTTTAAAAGCCGTCCTGCGGCAGCGGCCGCACCATAGCCAACCCAGCGCCCGCTATTATAACTGTCAATCGCGGCGGTTGGTCTGGAGGTGGCAATGCGCAGCGCAATATCGTAGCCAAGCGCAATCGCGTCATAAATATCCTCATCGGCACTGCCCAAAACTTCAGCCACGGCCAAAGCCGCCGGAATAACACCGGCACCGGCATGACCAGCAGCACCGCGATGGCCGTCATCAATATCCAGCGCACTCGCCGCCGCACTATTCGCCTGAGCGGCACCGGTAACGGAGGACTTTTCTCCGGAGAGCCAGAGGGTTGCTGCACTTCCCCCGTAAGCATGAATTGCCGTATAACGCGCCGCTTTTGCCAGATCAGATGTAAAGCCTGCGCCGGTTGCCGCAACCAGATCCAGAACCAGCAACCGGATGCGTTCTTTCACGTCTGCAGGCAATTGTCCCTGCGGATGTTCCGCAGCAAAAGCAGCAAGTTTATCGATGATATGCATTGAATAAATGCCCCGTTCTCATTGCATTTCGTTATGCGGATTGCCGGATATAATGCCCGTCGGATGCTCTCGCCCATCGGCTGACCGGCGGGCTGTAATCAAGCGGCTTCAGCGGGCTGCGTGGTTTCTCCTTATCGGCAGCGGTTATAATGCGCTCTTTTCTCTGTGCCGGATGCGTGACCGGAATCGCGGATAGCAAGCGCTGCGTATAAGGGTGAACCGGATTGGCGATGACATCTTTCTTGGCGCCGATCTCTACGATCTCGCCAAAATACATGACTGCAACGCGGTCACAGATTTTCTCGACCGCTGCCATGTCATGGCTGATAAAGAGATAGGAAACGCCAAACTCCTGCTGCAGATCAATCATCAGATCAATGATCTGTCCTTTGATCGCCACGTCGAGAGCGGAAACCGCTTCATCCGCGATAATCAGTTTCGGTGACATCGCGAGTGCGCGGGCAATACAGATACGCTGCCTTTGCCCGCCGGAAAATTCGTGCGGCAGGCTGGCAGCGCGGCGCGGATCAAGCCCCACTCTTTCCAGCAGCCAGTGCATTTTCTCCCGTGCCTCTTTACGCTGTGCAAGATTATGCACAGTCATAGGCTCCATGATTGCGGAACCAATGGTTTGTCTGGCATTCAGGGAGCCGAACGGATCCTGAAAAATCATCTGCACATCGCGGTGCAGAGCCGAAAGACTTTTGGGGTCTTTATAATCGATTTCCCGTCCGGAAAGCTGAATTCGGCCTGCATGAACGGGAGCGAGATCAATAATTGCTTTGCCGATCGTTGATTTTCCTGAACCGGATTCCCCGACAAGCCCCAGTGTCTCGCCTTTGCCGATTGCGAAGGAAACATTTTCCACCGCATGAACATTGCCGGTCAGTCTGCTGAGAAGACCGGAGCGCACCGGAAAGCGCACGCAAAGATCATTGACCGTAATCACCGGAGCATCTTTTGTGTCGCTTGAGCCTTCAGTCAGCGGCAGTTCCTGCAAAACTTCCAATGACTCGACCTGTTTCACCGATCGTCCGACAAGGCTTGGCGCTGCTGCAATCAGCGTGCGGGTATAGTCATCTTTCGGGTTCGAAAATATCTCGTGAACTTCGCCCCGTTCAATTTCGCGCCCTTTTTGCATCACCAGCACATGATCTGCCATTTCAGCAACCACACCCATGTCATGGGTAATGAACAAAATGGCTGTGCCGGTTTCACGCTGCAATTCCCGCAGCAAATCCAGAATTTGTGCCTGAACCGTCACATCCAGCGCCGTTGTCGGCTCATCAGCAATAATCAGTTTCGGGCTACAGGCCAGTGCCATGGCAATCATGACACGCTGGCGCATACCGCCGGAAAATGTATGCGGATATTGTTTCATGCGTGTTTCAGGGTCAGGTATCCGCACCTTGCGCAGCATCTCCAGCACAGTCTCACGCAAGGCCGCTCCTTTCAGCCCGCGATGCAACCGGATAACCTCTGCCAGCTGATCGCCGATCCGCTGCACCGGATTGAGCGATGTCATCGGCTCCTGAAATATCATGCTGATCTGACGGCCGCGAATACTGCGCATCCGGTCTTCTGAAAGACCAAGCAATTCCGTATCCCCGAGCCGGACAGAACCTGTTGCATGGCCGGTTGCTTCGGGTAGCAGTCCCATAACAGCAAGCGAGGTTACACTCTTACCGGAGCCGGATTCACCGACAAGCGCCAGTGTTTTTCCTGCTTCAATCTCAAAATTAAGGCCATGAACAACGGGAACGGCACCAAAAGAGATATGCAAATCCCTGATAGACAAAATGGAATTATTCTTCATCACGATGCATCCTTCAAACGGGGATCAATCGCATCACGCAGCCCGTCACCGATCAGGTTAAACGCAAGCACCAGCAGCAGAATTGCCAGACTTGGAAACAAAGCCAGATGGAAAGCATTGAGAATATTGTCGAAACCTTCACGCACCATGCCGCCCCATGTCGGAGTTGGCGGGGCAAGACCCAGCCCGATAAAAGCCAGCGATGCTTCAGTACGCACAGCCGTTGCCATCCAGAGGGATGTCATCACCATCACTTCGGGCAGAATGGCGGGAAGAATATGCCGGAACAGAATACGTGGTCCTGAAAACCCCATTGAACGACCGGCCTGCACATATTCACGATCACGCTGGGTCAGCACCGCCGCGCGGGCAATGCGTGCAAAGGCGGGCGTGGCAGTAAAGGCAATCGCAATAATAATATTGGTCAGTGTCGCCCCCATGAGCGCCACCAGTGCCAGTCCGAGGATGAGCGAAGGAAAGGCCAGCACCACATCCATGATCTGCATGCAGATAATATCTGTGCGTCCGCCGAGATATCCGGCAAGCATACCAATCAGCGAGCCGATAATGGTTGCGGCAGCAATCGCCAGCAGACCAATGGTCAGGCTGTAACGGGCGCCCCAAAGCAAGCGGGAGAGAATATCCCGCCCGAAATTATCCGTGCCAAACCAGTTCTCAGAACTCGGCGGCATCAGTTGTTTGAAAATATCCTGCTCTGCCGGATCGTAAGGTGCAAGAAGCGGTGCAAATATTGCAGCACCGATCAGCAGCACAACAACAAAAATGCCGATCCATGTCGAGATACCGAGCCTGCGCAGAAACGGTATGACAGAACTGAAGGCTGTCTTTTCGTAAGATGTGGAAATTGTGCTCATTTGTACTGAATCCTCGGATCAAGCAGGCCATAGGTCAGGTCTGTCACAAGGTTCACGATGACAACCATGAAGGTGTAGACCACAATCATGCCCTGCAGCAGTGTGTAGTCACGCTGGGTCAGAGCCGACAAGATCAGCTTGCCAAGCCCCGGACGGGAAAACACGATTTCTGTCAGAACCGAATTGCCGATCAGAATGCCGAGATAGAGACCCACAACCGTTGCAATCGGCACGAGACAATTGCCAAGCGCATGTTTCCAAACCACGCTATATTGCGATGCACCTTTAGCGCGGGCAGTGCGCACATAGTCCTGACTGAGGACTTCCAGCATGGCAGAACGTGTCACACGGGTGATGTAAGTCATCATAATCAGGGCAAGAGACAGTGTCGGCAGCGCCATCTGGCGCAAACGCTCCAGAATATCTCCCGAGCCGCCGGCGCTGATAACCGGAAACCATTTCAGCTGAATAGCAAACACCATCAGCAACAGAATGGCGGCAACAAAAGCAGGCAGGGACAGGCCGAGCAATGAGATGAAGCGGATAATGTAATCCGGCATTTTATTGCGTTTTACAGCCGCCCATACACCGGCCGGAACACCGAGGATGAGACCCAGTGCCAGTGCCGCAATGGTCAGTTCGAGCGTATAAGGTAAAACATTGAGAATTTCCGCCGAGACCGGTCTGCCGGTAATCATGGAGTTCCCCAGATCACCTTGCAAAGCATCCCAGAGAAAGCTGCCATATTGAACCAAAACCGGCTTATCCAGTCCAAGTTTCTGGTGCACCGCAGCAATACTGGCAGGGCTGGCCTGATCGCCAAGCAAAACCAGAGCAGGGTCTCCGGGCAATATCCGTACAAGCAAAAACACCAGCGTTAATACGCTGAAAAGAGTTATGGCGGCAAAGCCAAGTCTCCTCGTCACAAAAGACAGCATCTCCCCTCCGAGATTCCCGTCACCGTGAAAGCAGCAAATATTTTTCTGTTCCCATCCGGCTGTTTCAGCCGCGGGTTATGCCTGTCAATTCATGGTCACGATTTATGTGTTCTCCTGCCTGTAATGACAGCTAAAAAATTTGTTTGTGTCAATCTATTTCTTTTAATGGAATTATTATTTATAATTATTCCGATTATTGGAATATGAGATTCTTTATGACGACAAATAATTCATCTTCAAATGCCTCACGGGCTTTGGATATTTTGCTATTGCTCGGCGATTATGGTGAAGACGGTGCTGCGCTTGCCGAAATCGCCAAATCCCTGAATGTCGCCAAATCGGCAGCCCACAGAACTCTGATGGCGCTGACAGAACAGGGCTTTGCGGAACCTGCAGAGCGCTATGGTCATTACCGGCTGGGCTCGGCTATTTTCCTGCTGGCTCAGCGCCAACAACGGCTCACGCCGCAAATTCAGAAGCTGCAACCCGGCATGACTGAATTCACCAAAAAAACCGGATATACGACCTATATTATAGCACAATCGGGCTTTGATGCAGTATGTGCTGAAATGATAAGCCGTTCCATTCTGCCGCAACAGCAATTCGGCATCGGCGAAAGAATGCCTTTAGGGATTGCGGCAGGCAGTGTTGCTTTGATGGCCACTTTGCCGGAAGGTGAGCGCGAAGCAATTTTACAGGCAAATACAGAGCGTTACACGCAATATCCTGCCGTGCGCCATGTGGATGTGGATGTCGTAAAACAACAAGTTAATGAGACACTTGCGCGGGGTTACGCGGTTAATATGGGTTATTACCTGCCGGGTGTCGGCGGTCTGGGTTTGCCTTTGCCAAAACCAAACCCGTTCCGCGTCAATGTTGCTATTTCTTTCAACATCCCGTTGGAAAATATGAAGCCTGATGTGATGGACAATCTCATTGATCAGCTCAAAGAATGTTTGAATGTAACGAACTGATTGCTACTTTTTTAAAGCCCGCTCTGCCTCAAACTTTCTCTGCATGTTGGCGGGCTTTTTCAAGCCAGCGCCGGTCATTTTCCTGTTGCGGTTCGGCAGCCGGTCTTGTGATCCACTCGAACGGCGGTAAATCTGCGAAAATCGTATCCTTGGTGTTTTTGATACGCTCCTGTTGCAGTCGTTGCTGAAAGCGCTTCATCATATTGGAAAAAGCACTTGCCGTATAACCAAGATCCGCAGCGAGAATCTTGGCCGCAGTGCCACGCTCCAGTTCCGCACAGGCATAATTAAACCGGATTGTCTCAAGCCAGTGCCGGTAACTCATACCCAGCTCATTTTGAAATTGACGTGCAATGGTCTTTGGGGTGCTCGCTGCTTTTTTAGCAAGTTGCGCAAGAGACAATGTTTTTGACAAGTCCTGCATAATCTCTCTGCACAACACTGCCAGCTTTTCGCCGGCAGGCATCGGAACTGTGCAGGAAACGCGCTGTGCCGAAGCAATTTCTCCGCGTAATAATTGCAAAATTGCCTGTTCACGTTTGATATTCCGCTGATTTTTATGAAAGTTCAGCGTCTCAACAAGCAAAGCACGCATCAGAGGCGGCATTTCAATAACACGGCAATCCAGCAGTTCCAGTTCCGCACCGTTCTGTAACAGCAGAGAAGTAATATTAGTATCTGTCAGCATGGTGACTTCGTGCTCGCAATAGGGCGGCAGCCACATGGCACGGTAAGGAGGGATAATAAAATTGCCGTGTCTGGTAATAACACTGACAACACCGGAGCTCGCATAAAGCAATTGTCCGAACGGATGCATATGATTTTCAATGACCAGCCCGCGGCTGAAATTGCGCACGAGCGGCGCAAAACATATTACATCGCCCGCCACAACATTATCCGTTGTTTGCAAGGCACTTCTCCCGTTTTTATTCTGCGTTCCACTTTTTGTGACCGTTAACCGGCCGCTTTTGTTGTCCTGTTAGCGCAATCGAATGTCCGTTTCGCAATAGCAGAACAACTCGCATCAATCCCCCGCATCGTCGGATAGTACACCGCGATTGCCGCTGGCAACAAGACAGAATCTCTCCGCTTTCTGCATCTGACGCCACGGCACATTCTGAGTATTCGGGAGGATTTTAAAATGACGATTACCCGCAAAGAGCTGTTCCGGCTCGGGGCTGCTGGTCTGGCAACAGCTGTTGCCACCGGCCGCAGTTCCGCCGCATCAGCCACAAAACCGGCCGAAGCAAAGACCGGTGCGAAGGCAGATCCGTCTCGCGCAACACTGATCCGCAATGCGGATATTCTTACAATGGATAAAAAACTCGGTGAGCTGAAAGCCACCGATGTTCTTATCAGGAACGGTAGAATAGTTGCCATTGCTAAGGGTATGAAAGTTGATGATGCGGAAATCATCGATGCAACCGGTAAAATTCTGATGCCCGGCATGATCGACGGTCACCGTCATGTCTGGCAGATCATGAATGCCGGCACTCTGGTAAAAACCCATGCCGCAAAATACGATCATTACCAGACCTGGAAAGAGCGCACCGTCGTTTGTATGACACCGGAAGATTTTCATCTGGCGGGATATGTCGGTGGTTTGCTGGCGATTGATTCAGGCGTAACCAGTGTGGTTGACTACGCCCATGGTCAGCACAATCGTGAGAAAGCCTTTGCCGGTGCACGCGGATTGATTGAATCCGGTGTCGGCGGAACTTTCTGCTATCAGGTTGCCCATGATCCCACCTATGGTCCGGGCGATACGATTTCGCTTGCAGAGGCTTCGGCTCAGCGTCTTGCCCCGCCTACAGATGCGCATTTCGAAACTGCCAGAATGCTGCGCGATGAACTGTTTTCCGCAAGCGACAGTCCGATCCGCTTTGGTATTGCCTCCAGTAACGGACTGGGACGCCACACTATGCGGCAAACAAAATCAGAGTTCGACCGCGCCCGTGCGCTTGAGCCCTATCTGATTGCACTGCACATTCATAAACAAAACCCCATGCCTCCGGAAGGTATCTACCGCAACATCGCCGATCTGCATAAAGCCGGTTTACTGGGGCCAGAAATTCACGTCTCCCACGGCGTACAGATGACCGATGAAGAAATTATCATGCTGCGGGATACAGGTGGCATGTTATGCGCAACGGTTATGGGTGAATTTCCTTATATTGCCCCTGCAATTCATGGCAAAGCACGTCAAATGGGACTGCCATCCGGTATCGGTATCGATGTTAATCTGGCTTTGACTCAAGACTATTTCGAGCATGTGCGTGCCGCGTTATGGAATATGCAACGCTCGGAAGAATATGCCCGTATTGCCCGTGAATATGAGCCAGCCGATCTGCTGGATTATGCAACCGGCTCCGGTGCCGCCGCCATCCGCATGGGTGACATGACCGGCACAATCAGTGTCGGCAAACAGGCTGATCTCGTTTTGCTGAGCACCAACCGTTACGGCTTCGCCATCGCCGGAACTCTGGCTGACCGCGTGCTCAATTTTGCAGCCATGCAGGACATTGACAGTGTGTGGGCAGCGGGTCGTGCAGTAAAACGTAATGGCATTATGTCCGGTGTGGACTAGGCAGCAGCACAAAAACAAA
>NZ_ANNO01000423.1:0-1431 GCF_000409565.1 Pseudochrobactrum sp. AO18b | reverse complement strand
GGGGGGGGGGGGGCAACATTTCCTATGACAGAGCAAAATAAAGCTAAAAAACAAGCGGCTAGAGCAATTACCCTTCCCCATTGTCCGTGCGGGGTGCTATCGGTCGTGTCAGCAGGAATTTATTGCAGGCTTTTCTCATGACACACTATTCGGATCCGCAACGCCTCCAGACCCTGATCGACGGACTGGATCAGTTCAACGCCACTCCCGGTAAAGGCACCACTCGTCTGACCTATAGTCCGGAATTCCGGCAGGCTGCAGATTATCTGCGCGACCGGATGGAGGAAGCGGGTCTTACCGTGCGCGAAGATGCCGTTGGTAATATTATCGGCCGTCTTGAAGGGAGCAATCCGGAGCTTGCACCGGTTATGGTCGGCTCCCATTTTGACTCCGTGCCAAATGGCGGAAAATTTGACGGGCAAGCAGGTGTCATTGCCGGCATAGAAATTGCCTTCCAGCTGAAAAGCCGCGGGCTGGCACCCGTCCGTCCTGTTGAATTTATCGCCATGATTGAAGAAGAAGGCACCCGTTTCGGTGGTGGCTTGCTGGCCTCGCGCATCATGACCGGCAAGGTGGACATGCAGCAGCTTGTCACTTTTACTGATGATGACGGCATATCCGTTGCGGAGGCAATGCAGGCCTATGGACTTGATCCCGCATCGGCACATCAGGCAATCCGTCAGCCCCATTCAATCCATGCGTTTCTCGAGCTGCATATTGAACAGGGTCCCGTATTGGAGAGCCATGGCGAGGACGTGGCTGTTGTTGACGCTATTGTCGGTCTCGGCCAGTTGAAAGTCGCATTTCGTGGACAAGCAGGCCATGCCGGTACAACCCCGATGAATGCGCGTCGCGATGCGCTCACCGGCGCTGTCACCGCCCTTGCGCAATTGCCTGATCTGGCACTTGCTATCGGGCAGGACGCGGTCCTGACTGTCGGCAAGCTGGATGTTTATCCGGGCGGTGCCAATGTCATCCCCGATCTGGTTGTTTTTACCGCCGATATTCGCGCACCAAAGGAAGAGGTTGTCCGCACATTGATGGATCAGACCCGTGCTGTAATTGAGCGGGCAGGCGGCAACGGATTGTCCGTCGAGGTCGAAGAACAGCTCTTTGTCGCACCGGTGCCTTTATCCTGCGAACTGCATAAATGCCTGTCGCATCATGCTGATGCGCTTGGCCTGAAAAGCCGGATAATGGTAAGCGGTGCCGGGCATGATGCCATGATTATGGCTGATTTTGCACCGACCGGTCTTGTCTTCGTTCCGAGCCGTAACGGTATTTCTCATGCTCCTGAAGAATGGACGGATTATGACCAGCTGGCTAAAGGCGTTGACGTGCTTTTTCTTACAATTTGCGATCTCGCTGAGGTGAAACTCACAGATTAAAACCGCTGCTTTTTCGTATTTCTATATCTAACCTTAATGGCGA
>NZ_ANNO01000422.1:0-6380 GCF_000409565.1 Pseudochrobactrum sp. AO18b | reverse complement strand
CAATTATAAATTGGTTCGCCATTATTTTTACTAAATATCTTGAACTGCAGCAGATAATTTGCATTATTAAACAAAAGTATAATAAATCGGGAAAATTATCAGCAGAATGGCCGTTACCAATTCATCAAATTCAGTACCAATTTGTATAATGGTTCGATTGATTCATGGTTCATGCCATGCATGATCTCAATGATAATACCGGTCTTGCCTTAGAAAACCTGCGCACGTTATTGGCTGAGCAGTCGGAGGGGCAGGAAAACCGCCTTCCCTCTGAACGTGAACTGGCGCTGCGCTTCAATGTCAGCCGCCGTGCCTTGCGTGCAGCCCTTGATGTGCTCGAAAACGAAGGACTGATCTGGCGCAGGCAGGGTCAAGGTACTTTCAGCGGTGAACGTCGTCCCGATGGCAATATGCTGGCCCAGCAGATTGCCGACTTCACCAATCCTATCGAAGTTATGGATGTGCGGATTGAAATCGAACCGGCACTGGCGCGCATGGCCGCTGCCCGCGCCACACCTGCTCTGGTGGAACAATTGGAAAAGCTGGCTCTGAAAGCCGAGCAGTCAACCGATATTGCCTCATGGGAACGGTGGGATTCAGCCTTTCACAGCAAGATCGCTGATGCATCCGGCAATCAGCTGTTTATCGCCATTATGGGCATCATCGATGAAATCCGGCGCAATGATGCATGGCAGCAATTTCGCACCCGCGTGCGTTCGGCAGGCCGCAATTCGCTGTCGGTAAACCAGCACAATGCCATTCTGGATGCGATCCGGCGCTTTCATCCGCGCGATGCGGAAGATGCCATGCGTACGCATCTTATGTCGCTGCGCGAAGCAGTGATCGGCGAAATTGGCGGAGCCGCACGAACACAAATACCGGCACCACAGCCTGTAACGACCGACTGAAGGAGTTTTCGCATAGCGGATGAAAGCCGCATGCAAAGGGAAGAACGGATTTAGCTCAGGAGGAGGAGCCCGTTCCGACCATTCAAGTGCAGACCACAGAACAATCTGGCTATCAGCAGAACAAAATAAGGGGTGGAGAATGAAATCTGTTTATAGAACTGCTCTCAAAACTGCGGCGCTGTCCGCAGCAGTAATTGCTCTAACTTTACCGGCACTGGCCGCTGATTTACGCATCGGCCTGCAAGATGATCCCGATGTGCTTGACCCGCATCGTGCGCGTACATTTGTCGGTCGTATCGTTTTCACGTCCTTATGCGACAAACTGTTTGATATTAATGACAAGCTGGAAATTCAGCCGCAACTCGCCAAAGAGTGGAGCTGGTCTGAAGACGGTAAAACACTGCAAATCAAATTGCGTGATGACGGGAAATTCCACGACGGCTCGGCCATCACTGCTGCCGATGTGAAAGCTAATCTGGAACGGGCAAAAACACTGCCGGAATCCCTGCGTAAAAGTGAAGTCGCAGCGATTGATAAGATTGAGGTTGTGGATGATACGACGCTCGATATTCACCTCACCAGACATGATGCGGCACTGCTGTCCCAGCTTTCCGACCGCGCGGGTATGATCCTGTCGCCAAAGGCCTTTGCCGGTGGTGAGTTTGCCCAGAACCCTGTCTGTTCAGGCCCGTATAAATTTACCAGCCGCGTACAGAATGACCGGATAATTCTGGAGAAATTCGCTGATTACTGGGACGCCGCCAATTACCACTTTGACAAGGTAACCTATCTGCCGATTCAGGATTCAACCGTGCGCTTTGCCAATCTGCGCTCCGGTGATTTCGACATGATCGAGCGCCTTGCCTCTTCAGATATTGAAGCCGCAAAAGCCGACAGCAATCTGGCCTTCCTGCCGGTCACAGGTATCGGTTATCAGGCTCTGACTTTCAACATGACCAAGGGCGACAAAGACAGTTTCCCGATCGGCCATGACAAGCGTATCCGTCAGGCTTTCGAGCTTTCCCTCGACCGGAATGCAATCAATGAAGTTGTCGGTCAGGGCGTATTCCAGCCCGCTTATCAGGCCTTTCCGCCATCGAGTTTTGCCTATAACCCGAAATATGAAACTGTGACCCGCGACGTTGAAAAAGCCAAACAGCTGCTCAAGGAAGCCGGTCATGAACGGGTCAGTTTTGAACTGGCTTTCGGTAATTCCACAACGTCCCAGCAGGTCTATGAGCTGATACAGGCCATGTCTTCCGAGGCAGGTTTTGATATCTCCCTGCGGCCGACTGAATTTGCTGCCCTGCAATCCGCATTAAAAGAGAAGTCTTTTGATGTCGGCCAGAGCGGCTGGTCAGGCCGTGCTGATCCGGATGGCAATATCCACCAGTTTGATACCTGTAAAGGCAGCCTCAACGATGCCGGTTTTTGCAGTGAAAAAGTTGATGCCCTGCTGGAAGAAGCCCGCGGTATCAAAGATCAGGCACAGCGCAAGGCACTCTACGATCAGGCACAGGAAATCCTGCAAGACGAGCTGCCTATCGTCTATCTCTATTATCAGCCATGGACATTTGCCACCCGCGCAAATCTGAAAGGCTTTACTGCACATCCGGACGGCATGATCCGCCTGAAAGGCGTGACACTGGAAAAATAAGCAAGCCGTCTCCTTCTTTTGAAACAGTTTCAGGAGAAGGAGCTGAAACGGCTTAGCGGGAAGGAAAAGCGGGTTAAACTCCGTCACTTCCATCCCGCTGCCTGCTGTTCTGTTTTCATGCGAATGGAACTCATTCTATGTTTGAATTAATTATCCGGCGTTGTCTTGTGGTGATCCCGACCTTGTTTCTGGTGTCGGTTATTGTTTTCGGTATGCAGAAACTGCTGCCGGGCGATCCGATTCTGGCACTGGCCGGTGAAGATCGTGATCCGCAGACGATTGCCTATCTTCAGGAAAAATACCGGTTGAATGATCCGGTCATTACGCAATATCTGAGCTGGCTCGGCCGGATCATGACCGGCGATTTCGGCGTATCCATCCGCACGGAAAAACCGGTGCTGGAACTGATCTTGCAGAAACTGCCGGTAACTTTGCAACTCGCGGCATTTGCCATGATTATTGCCCTGCTGATCGGTGTGCCTGCGGGGATTATTTCTGCTGTACGCAAGGGCACATTGACCGATTATTCGATCAATATTGCCGCGCTGTCCGGCCTGTCTATTCCGAATTTCTGGCTCGGCATTCTGCTTATTCTGTTTGTTTCCGTACAATGGCAGTTGCTGCCTTCATCCGGTTATACTTCACCCTTTGAAAATCTGGGGCAGAATATCCGCACCATGATCATGCCGGCTTTCGTGCTCGGCACCGGCCTTGCCGGCGTATTGATGCGCCATACACGCTCGGCCATGCTCGGCGTACTGCGCTCGGACTATGTACGCACGGCACGCGCCAAGGGGCTGAACGAGAAAACTGTTATTCTGCGTCACGCGCTGCGCAATGCTCTTGTACCGATCATTACCCTGACCACTTTGCTCTTTGGCGAATTGCTCGCCGGTGCGGTGCTGACCGAGCAGATTTTCACCATTCCGGGTTTCGGCAAACTGATCGTGGATGCGGTCTTCACCCGTGATTATGCCGTTGTGCAGGGTGTTGTGCTGTGTACCGCTGTCGGTTTCATTCTGATGAATCTCCTTGCCGACATTCTCTACATTATCGTCAATCCGAGACTGAGGGATGCAACATGAGTGCACTCGCAATTCCGGCAAAAAAATCCCGCAACCGTACTTTGCAAAAATTTCTCTCCAACAGAGCAGCGGTTCTCGGCGCAATATTGGTCGGCTTTTTTGCATTGCTGGCCATTCTGGCGCCGCTCATTGCCGGTTATGACCCGTTGCAAACCAGCTTTACCGCCATTCGCAAACCGCCTTCTGCTCTGCACTGGCTGGGTACAGATGAACTGGGACGCGACCTGTTCTCTCGCATGGCCTATGGCGCACGTACCTCGCTGATGGCGGGTGTTGTCTCGGTATGTATCGCGATGATTGTCGGTGTGCCTTTCGGGATTATCGCAGGCTATTTCGGCGGCTGGGCAGACAGTATTATCTCCCGCCTGATTGATGCCATGCTCGCCATACCATTTCTGATTATGGCAATTGCACTGGCTGCCTTTCTTGGAGCCAGCCTTACCAATGCGATGATCGCCATCGGTCTTTCTGCAGCACCGGTTTTTGCCCGCCTCACCCGCGGTCAGGTGCTCTCTATCCGCAATGAAGAATATATCGAAGCCGCTCAGGTTCTGGGTCTGCGCCATCCGCGTATTATCCTGCGCTATATTCTGCCGAATGCCATGTCGCCGATTATCGTTCAGGCAACCCTGACCATTGCGGCAGCCATTATTGCCGAAGCCAGCCTGTCCTTTCTCGGTCTTGGCCAGCAGCCGCCGAACCCGTCATGGGGCTCGATGCTCAACACTGCAAAAAACTTCATCTCACAAGCGCCATGGATGTCCGTATGGCCGGGAGCCGCAATCTTTCTCGTGGTTCTGGGGTTCAATCTGCTTGGCGATGGTCTGCGCGACGCCATTGATCCGCGCGAATATTAATAGCTTACAGGAACATAACCATGAGTATGTTTACAACCCGTCCTGAAATTCTCGGTACTTTCGGTGTTATTACTTCCACCCACTGGCTGGCTACGGCCGCCGGTATGGCGCTGCTGGAGCGTGGCGGCAATGCTTTTGATGCAGCCGTGGCCGCAGGCTTTGTCTTGCAGGTTGTCGAGCCGCATCTCGTTGGTCCTGCCGGTGAAGTACCGATTATTTTCCACTCTGCCAAAACCGGTAAAACCGAAGTGCTGTGCGGTCAGGGCGTGACACCGGATGCAGCCACGATCAAGCGTTACAAACAGGAAGGACTGGATCTGGTTCCGGGTTCCGGCCTGCTCGCAGCCGTGGTTCCGGGGGCATTTGATGCATGGATGCTGATGCTGCGCGATCATGGCAGTATGAGCCTGCGCGATGCGTTGGAACCGGCAATCTATTATGCCCGCACAGGCCATCCGATGCTTCCGCGCGTTGCCAATACAATCCGCGATCAGGCCGAGTTTTTTAAAAAAGAATGGCCGACATCCTATGCCACATGGGCACGCAACGGTAATCTGCCTCAGGCGCATGAACTGTTTGTCAATGAAGCGCTGGCAAAGACCTATCAGCGTCTGGTCGATGAATCTGAAGCCAAAGGCGGCAGCCGCGAAGAGATTATCGATCATGCGCGTGACGGTTTTTATCGCGGCTTTGTTGCGCAGGCGATTGAAGATTTTTGCCGGAATACTGAGGCGATGGATACCAGTGGCAAACGTCATAAAGGCATCCTGACCGCTGATGATATGGCGCGCTGGAGTGCCACTTATGAAACCCCGTTGAGCTATGATTATCACGGCTGGACGGTTTCCAAGACCGGCCCGTGGGGTCAGGGACCTGCCCTTCTACAAAGCCTTGCTTTGCTGAAAAACAGCGACATAGGTGCGATGGGACCGGACAGTGCGGATTTCATCCATACTGTAACCGAAGCCATGAAACTGGCCTATGCCGACCGCGAAATCTATTACGGCGATCCTGATTTTGCGGATGTGCCGATGAAGCAGCTGCTTTCGGAAGACTATAATGCACAGCGGCGTAAACTCATCGGCTCTGCAGCTTCTCATGAGCTGCGTGCCGGTATGATCACAGGTTTTGAAACCCAACATGCCCGCAGCGTAGCACAGTTCCGCTATGCGGAGACCAACGGCAATGTGGCACCGGGTGCCGGTGAGCCCACCATGGCGCATCTGCGCACTGAGAAACGTGGTGACACGGTACATGTGGATGTGATTGACCGCTGGGGCAATATGGTTTCCGCCACCCCGTCCGGCGGCTGGCTGCAATCATCACCGGTTATTCCGGAACTCGGCTTCCAGCTCAATACCCGTGCACAGATGTTCTGGCTGGAGCCGGATCTGCCGACCAGCCTCGCGCCACGCAAGCGCCCACGCACCACGCTCACACCGTCACTGGCAAGCTATGAGGGTAAACCACGGCTTGTCTTCGGTACGCCGGGTGGTGACCAGCAGGATCAATGGCAGCTCATCCTGTTCCTGCGCCGTGTCCATCACGGGCTGAACCTGCAGGAAGGTATTGATCTGCCCCTGTTCCACACCATGCATTTCCCGTCATCTTTCTATCCGCGTGAAGCCATTCCGGGACGGCTTGTGATCGAAAAATCGATTGGTGAAGCCGTGATTAATGATCTGAAAACACGCGGTCACGATCTGGAAATCGTTGATGAGTGGACAGTCGGGCGACTGACAGCAGCCGAACGTGAGAGCAACGGGCTGTTGCGGGCAGCGGCCACACCACGCCTGATGCAGGCCTATGCAATCGGGCGCTAAAACGGGGAATTGATGCAGTGATAATGGGTATTGAATTTCAGGAGCTGCTC
>NZ_ANNO01000421.1:0-4315 GCF_000409565.1 Pseudochrobactrum sp. AO18b | reverse complement strand
GGTGGCGCCCCCGGCCTGCTCGCAGGTCTGTTCGGTGTCGGCGGCGGTACTGTGGCGGTTCCGGTACTGTATGAGCTGTTCCGCTATCTGGGTGTACCGGAGGATGTACTGATGCCGCTGAGTATCGGCACATCGCTTGCCATCATCATTCCGACATCCATCCGTTCTTACCGCGCCCATCTGGCACGCGGAGCGGTGGATACAAGTCTGCTGAAAGCATGGGCTGTACCGGTCGTTGCGGGTGTGATTGCAGGGAGTGTGATTGCCCGTTATGCACCGGCGGAGCTGTTTAAATTCGTCTTCATCGTGGTTGCCGGTGTTTCGGCAATCCGGCTGCTGTTTGGTAAAGACAGCTGGAAACTCGCCGATCAGTTGCCGGGCAAACTGGCCATCCGGTTTTGCGGGTTGATTATCGGCGTATTGTCCTCACTGATGGGGATCGGCGGCGGACAGCTCTCCAACCTGTTCATGACCTTTTATAACCGGCCGATCCATCAGGCTGTTGCTACATCGTCGGGCTTGGGCATCCTGATTTCAATACCGGGTGCGCTTGGCTATATTTATGCAGGCTGGCCGCGTGCCGCACAATTTCCGGATGTTGCCGCTTTGCAGCCGCCGCTTGCACTCGGCTATGTCTCCTTGCTCGGATTTTTCCTCGTTATTCCGACAAGTATTCTCGCAGCCCCTGTCGGCGTAAAACTGGCGCATAGTCTTTCAAAACGGAAACTGGAAGTTGCATTCGGCGTCTTCCTGCTGCTGATCTGCCTGCGTTTTTTGATAAGCGTCATTTATTGATAGAAAGATTGAGTCATGCAAGAAACACTTCTTTCTGTAAAAGATCTGAAAATCTCTTTCTCTACCGGAGGCCACTGGGCACCGGTCGTGCATGGTATTTCCTTTGAGATTAAAGCCGGCGAAACGCTTGCTATTGTCGGGGAGTCCGGCTCCGGCAAAAGTGTTACCGCGCTTTCCCTGATGCGTTTGCTGCCGCCGCTCAACAGCCGGATTGAAGGTACGATCCGTTTTAACGATGCCTCGCTGACGCAGATGAATGACAGCGCAATCCGTCATATTCGCGGTAATGAAATCGCAATGATTTTTCAGGAACCAATGACCTCGCTCAATCCGAGCCTGACCATCGGCTTCCAGCTTGCCGAAGTGCTGATGACCCATCGCGGTATGAGCCGTGAACAGGCTGAAGCCGAGGCTGTGCATCTGATGGAGCGTGTACGGATACCATCTGCCGCCACACGGGCGAAAGATTATCCGCACCGTCTGTCCGGCGGCATGCGTCAGCGTGTGATGATTGCCATGGCACTCGCCTGCAAGCCGAAACTGCTGATTGCCGACGAGCCGACGACCGCATTGGATGTGACCATTCAGGCGCAGATTCTTGATCTCATCAAAGACCTGCAAAAAGAAGAAGGCATGGCCGTGCTGTTCATCACCCATGATATGGGTGTGGTGGCAGAGATTGCCGATCGTACCATCGTAATGTTGCATGGCAATATTGTTGAAAGCGGCAATACAGAGGTTATTTTTGCACAGCCGGAACATCCTTATACCCGTGCTCTGCTGTCTGCCGTGCCAAAACTCGGCTCGATGAAGGGCGAAAATGCACCGCTGAAATTTCCTGAAATCGACCGCACAACCGGCCTGCCGGTTGAACAGCCTGTTTCAGAACCTGAGACCATCACAGACAGTAATGCTGCTCAGCCGCCAACCGTGCTTGAAGTGCGCAATCTGCGCAAATATTTTGACCTGCCAAACGGTCTTTTCCGTAAACCTGCCGGACGGGTTCATGCGGTTGAGAATGTATCCTTCTCAATTGCGGCGGGTGAAACGCTGTCTCTGGTGGGGGAATCCGGCTGCGGAAAATCCACCACCGGCCGTGCAATTATCCGGCTTACAGAGCCGACATCCGGCGAAGTCCTGCTGAACGGCCGCGATATTCTCAACATCAGTCAGGCAGAATTTCGCGATACACGCCGCCAGATACAGCTTATCTTTCAGGACCCGTTTGCAAGTCTGAACCCGCGCATGAAAATCGGTGAAGCGGTTGCCGAACCGATGATTGTGCATGGCATTGCCGGTGCTGCGCAGGCACGGCAAAAAGCCCGTGAACTGCTGGAACAGGTCGGTATTAATCCCGCAACTTATGACCGCTATCCGCACGAATTTTCCGGCGGGCAGCGCCAACGCATCTGTATTGCCCGTACATTAGCTCTCGATCCGCAATTGATTATTGCTGATGAAGCCGTGTCCGCACTGGATGTTTCCATCAAGGCGCAGGTGGTTAATCTGATGCTGGAATTGCAGGAAAAGCTTGGTTTAGCCTTCCTGTTTATTTCCCATGATATGGCTGTGGTTGAGCGTATCAGCCATCGCGTGGCCGTAATGTATTTAGGCGAAATTGTCGAAATCGGCAGCCGTGCGGATATCTTCGGAAATCCGCAGCATCCCTATACCAAACGCCTGCTCTCTGCCGTACCGGTGCCTGATCCTGCAACGCGCGGCACCAAGGCGAAGCTCCATGTCGGCGAGCTGAAAAGCCCTGTGCGTCCGGTTGATTATCAGCCACCGGTGCGGATTATGCAGGAAGTCAGCTCCGGCCATTTTGTGCAGCAATGGGGTGCTGAATGGGACTTGCGTAAAGCAATCTAGTAAAAAATAAATAGTCCGGCTAGCATGTTGATCTGAAAGAACACATGCTAGAGCGGTTTACGTCCAGATTGGATCATAGTGCTCGCTCTGGATTCTTTATTTGGTCGCATTATCACGGGCGTCAAGTTGGATCAACTTGACTGTGAAATGCTCTAGTCGGCGACGAGATGTCCCCCGCCGATATCCACGAGTTTCACACGATCCGGTTGCTGACCGGCTTTCCAGACAGGGCTTGGAATTTCACCGGTGAGCCGCAGGCTTTCACCACGCTGACGACGTGGATCAGGTACCGGCACCGCAGAGAGCAGGCGCTTGGTATAGGGATGCTGCGGATTGCTGAACAACTGCGCGCGCGTTCCCATTTCCACAATCTGCCCCAGATACATCACCGCCACACGGTCGGAAATATTCTCAACAACCGCCATATCGTGACTGATAAATAAATAGGTGACACCGGTTTCTTTCTGCAGATCACGCAGCAATTCCAGCACCCTTGCCTGAATAGACACATCAAGCGCGGCAACACTTTCATCGCAAACAATGAGTTTCGGTTTCAGTGCCAGTGCACGGGCAATACAGATGCGCTGGCGCTGCCCGCCGGAGAACTGATGCGGATAACGGTCATAAACAGCAGCAGAAAGCTCCACACGCTCCAATAATTCACAGACCCGTGCTTTTTGCTCCGCAGCTGTGCCAATATTATGAATAACCAGAGGTTCACGAATAAGCTCACCTATTGTCATCCGCGCATCAAGCGCCGCCATCGGATCCTGAAACACGATCTGCAACTCGCGGCGCATAGCTTTGCGCCCTTTATAATCGAGTTCGCTCAGAGCCTGCCCGCCGACATCAATCCGGCCGCTATGCTGCACAAGTCCGACCAGTGCCTTGGCCATAGTGGACTTGCCGCAACCGGATTCACCAACCAGAGACAGCGTTTCCCCGCGATAAATATCCAGAGACACATGTTCAACCGCATGAACATTGGCTGCCACGCGCCCGAGCAGACCTTGCCGGATTGCAAATTTTACCGATACATCATCATAGCGCACCAGAACCTCACGCCCCTCATGCAGAGGGCGTTTGGCACCGGCACCGATACGCGGAACAGCCGCCAGCAAATCCTTGGTATATTGTTCTTTGGGCGCATCAAACAGATCAACCGTGCTTGCGGTTTCAACCATTTTCCCTTTGCGCATAACAATAACGCGGTCGGCCATTTCCGCGACCACGCCCATATCATGGGTAATCAGAATAACAGCTGTGCCCAGTTCTTTCTGCAAATCACGCAGCAGATCCAGCACTTCCCGCTGAACCGTCACATCAAGTGCTGTGGTCGGCTCGTCAGCAATCAGCAAAGCCGGTCGCAGCGCAATAGCCATGGCAATCATCACACGCTGGCGCATTCCGCCGGATAATTCGTGCGGATATTGTTCCAGCCGTTTCTCCGGCTGCGACAGTCGCACCGCGCGGACAGCTTCCAATGCACGGGCACGCGCCTGCGCAACTGAGAGCGGTTCATGCGCACGGATTGCTTCTGTCAGCTGGCGTCCGATGGTCATCACCGGATTAAGCGCCGTCATCGGCTCCTGAAAGATCATGGCAATACGCGCACCGCGCACCTGCTGCATTTTCTTTTCAGGCAGACCGG
>NZ_ANNO01000420.1:0-654 GCF_000409565.1 Pseudochrobactrum sp. AO18b | reverse complement strand
AGCTCCAGATCACCGAAGTGAATGGAGCCGCCGGTTACCCTTACCTGAGGCTGCGGCAGCAGCCCCATACAGGCAAGCGAGGTGATCGACTTGCCTGAACCACTTTCCCCCGCAATTGCCAGTGTCTCGCCCCGATGCAGATCGAAACTGAGCCCCTGAACAAGCGGCATCAACCCGTCTTCAGTACGGGCGGAAACCTGCAAATCCCGAACGGACAAAACAATATCAGCCGCAGGATCAGCAACGGGAGAAAGCATCGCTACACTCATTCGAATACTGCCCTCGGAAAGTAGAAGCTGACGACAACATTCGGCATATCCACGATCTCGGAGATACGCAGATCACCGCAGGTCGAAACCAGCATATAAGCATCAACCGGATCCATCTTCTGTGTGGTGGCCAGAAGATCGACCATATTGGCCACGGCATCACGCGCGGCAGCCCAGAGATCAGGGCCAATACCTGTGGTGACTTCATAACCCTTGGCATCGAGATGACGGGTTACAGGCCCCGGCGTGGTGAAGCGCGGGGTTTTCAGCGGCTGATTTTTAATAAGGTCAAGCGTCAGCACAACATCGAACGGACTTTCGATAGCCGTGCCGCAGACTTCTCCGTCGCCCTGTGCGGCATGGGTATCGCCGACCGAGAATAATG
>NZ_ANNO01000419.1:0-10495 GCF_000409565.1 Pseudochrobactrum sp. AO18b | reverse complement strand
TCCCCGCCGACACGGCGCGGCGGCACCACGCTGTGATGGCCTTTTTCCGCCAGTGCATTGCCGATTGTCCCTGCAAAAGGCTTGAGCGGTACGCGACCGTTCTTGCCGAACAAGGCAGGCTCCATGCTGGTGGCATCAAATTTCCACACATGCAAAGCAGGATCAGGAAACTGGTCAGTCAGCAGGCCAAAGCCCGGAATATTCGCTGTCCAGCCGAAGCCTGCACCGTCCCGCAGCTGCGGCGTAAAGCTTTCAATCGTCACCTTCAGCACATCACCCGCTTTTGCGCCGTCGACAAAGATCGGGCCAGAAACAGGATTAATCTGACCAAAATCCAGCGCCTGAACATCCTCAACAGTGGACCGGGGGCCAAGCTGCCCCCCTGAACTGTCAAGGCACTGAAACAGGATCGTTTCACCCGGAGCGGCAGTCAGAACAGGCGCAAAGCTGTTATCCCAGCCGAAATGATGCTGACGGGCGTGGATCGTGTGGTTGCAGTGCTTGCACATGCCTGCTTACTCCTTGATATACACGTAATCGTAATTGACCGGTATCGACACCGGATCAACATAAAGCGCATCGTCACCGCCCATACGCGCTGACTTCAGCGTGAAGCGCTGTTCGTTGAAAACCGGTGCCCATGGCGCATCTTCCATCACCTTGGTGTAAATTTCCGACCATTTGGCCAGACGCTCATCAGCCTTTGCAGGATCGACAATGGAATCTGCCTCTGCAGCCTTCTTGTCGAGATCTTCACTGCAATATTTCGACCAGTTCCAGCCGCCCTCTACCGCACCGGCACAACCAAGGATCGGGCCGTAGAAATTCGCCGGATCAGGGAAATCGGCAATCCATGCCATGCCGCCGGACCAGATCATCGGGGCATTGCCCGCACCGCCGGCTTCAATCACATTGGCCTGTGCAAGCGATTTAATACCGGCCTTGATGCCGATTGCTTTCAGATCCTGCTGGATTGCCTGCGCAATACGCGGGTTCGGATCGGTATTCATGACATAGAGTTCAGTCTCAAAACCATCCGCATATCCTGCATCAGTCAGCAATTTCTTGGCCGCAGCCTGATCATAGACATAGCCTTTATAGTCTTTTGTGTAGCCCGGCATTGACGGTGGAAGCGGCTGGGTGGCAGGCACCGCGCGACCGTTAATTACCTGAATGATACGGTCTTTATTGATCGCCATATTGACGGCGCGGCGCACTTCCACCTTGTCAAAAGGTGCTTTGGTCACATTCATCGTGACATAACCGGTGTGGAGCTGGCCGCCTTCGACAACATTCTTGGACTGTTCAGGATCTTTCATCACTTCGACAAATTTTGCCGGCGGGATACCATCGCCCGGAATATCGATTTCGCCTTTCTGCGCGCGCAGCAGCGCTACAACGGGCTCCTGCCCGACTTCCACGGTGAAACTGTCGAGATAAGGAACGCCGGAAATCCAGTAATCAGCATTTTTCTCAAAAACGAGACGCTGGCCGAGTGTCCATTCGGTCAGCTTGAAAGCACCGGTGCCGACAGGTTTTTTACCAAAATCCGCGCCCGCAGCCTCCACAGCTTCCTTCGGTACGATGAAAGAGAAATTCAGCGCCATAATGTGCAGGAAAGTTGCATCCGGACGTGAAAGCTTAATCACAACCGTATTGGCATCCGTGGCACTGACACCGGAAAGTGTCGCGGCTTTACCGGCAGCGGCATCATCATAGCCTTCGATCATCGAGAAGAAGCCCTGCCCCGGGGACTGGGTTGCCGGATTAACAACACGGTTCAGGGAGTAGAGCACATCATCTGCGGTGAATTCACGGCCGTTGTGGAATTTCACGCCTTTACGCAGTTTGAATGTATAGGTCTTGCCGTCTTCTGAAATCTCATAGCTTTCGGCCAGACCCGGACGCAATTCCGTGGTGCCCGGCTTATAATCCATCAAGCCGTCAAAGACCGATTTAATCATCGACCAGTTCTGCCAGTCATAGCCGATCGCCGGATCGAGTGTTGCCACATCATCCTTATAGGTCACGATCATATTGCCGCCGGATTTCGGCTCTTGCGCCTGTGCCGGTGCCATCGTCTGCATTGCCACCAGAGCAGTCGCCAGAGCGGTTGAAAGGAATAGTTTCTTCATTGCCTCACTCCTGTTTAGAATAATTAACGTAGCTTGATGCGCGGATCGATAAGCGGGGAGATCAGATCGGCGATGAGATTGCCCAGCACAATGCCGCAGGCAGAGACGAGCGTCACACCCATGATGATCGGAATATCGACACGCTGAATGGCCTGCCATGCCAGCTGTCCGATGCCGGGCCAGCCGAAAACGCTTTCCACCACGACAATGCCCGACATGAACATGCCGATATCAATGCCGATCATCGCGATAATCGGCAGAATGGCATTGGGCAGAGCATGGCCGAAAATAACGCGGCTGCGGCCAAGCCCTTTGGCACGGGCAGTGCGGATAAAATCGGCGCGCAGCACATCAATCATGGACGAGCGCACAATGCGCGAATACCAGCCGGAGCCGAGAATACCGAGGGTCAGCGCGGGCAACACAATATGCGAGAAACTGCCATAACCACCAATCGGGAACCAGCCGAGTGTGACCGCGAAAACAAATAACAACAGCAAAGCCACGACAAATTGCGGTGCCGAAACGGTCATGAAACTGGTCAGCATCAGCGCATTATCAAGCAGCTTGCCGCGATTGAGCGCCGCAACAATTCCAAGCGGCAGGCCGATCAGCAATTCGCAGATAATCGCCGCCACCAGCAGCTGCAAAGTAGCGGGCAGACGCGACAGGATGAGGTCGGTTACTTCCGTTTTCTGCAAGTAAGAACGACCGAGATTACCGTTGAGCAGGTTCCAGAGATAATCGCCATATTGCACGATAAAAGGCTGATCCAGCCCGAGCTGTTGCCGGATACTGGCAACGGTTTCCGCTGTGGCTGAACGTCCTGCAATCTGCCGTACGGGGTCGGCAGGCAGTACGTAGAGCAGCACAAAGGTGATAAAAGAAACACCAAGCAGGATCAGCGCGGACTGGATCAAACGTCGGAGAATATAGGCAAGCATCAGTCACGCCCCTGTTGTGTCGGGTCGAGAATATCGCGCAGCGCATCCCCCACAAGATTAAAGGCAAGCGCCAGCAACAGGATCGCGGCTCCCGGAATGAACACCAGCCAGGGCGCGGACTGAAAATAGGTCTGGTTTTCGAAAATAATATTACCCCATGATGGTGTCGGCGGCTGCACACCGACGCCCAGATAGGACAGGGTTGCCTCCAGCAACACAGTCGTGGAAATGCCGAGCGTTCCCCAGACAATCAGTGTCGGGATCAGATGCGGCAAAATATGCCGGAACAGAATACGGCCATGGCCTGCACCCAGTGTTTTTTCCGCAGCGATATAATCACGCTCGGCCAGAGACGAGGTTTGCGTATAGATCACCCGTGCCGTCTGCACCCAGTTCACAAAGGCAATCACCATTGCCACAATCCAGAGTGACGGCGAGAAAATCGCCGCCAGACAGATCGCCAGCAACAAAGCCGGAAAAGCCATCATCAGATCGGTAAAGCGCATCAGCACCGCACCGGTAATGCCGCGAAAATAGCCTGCGGTCACACCGATCAGCGTGCCGATCAGCAGCGCAGCACCATTGGCCACAACCCCGATCACCAGAGATGTCTGCGCGCCATAAAGCAGACGCGAAAACAGATCACGGCCAAGCAAATCCGTGCCGAACCAGAACTGTTCTCCCGGCGGCATCGGTGCGCCTTCAATCGTCAGCCCGTCAAAAAACTGCTCATTAGGATCAAATGGCGCAATCCATTTGGCAAAAACCGCGCCGCCGACACAGATCAGAATGATAATCAGCCCGAGCAGCGCCAGCTTGCGCTGCAACAAGCGCCGCACAATCGATGAGCCGCGTTTTGGTGCCGTAAACGGTTCAGGCGAGATCGATGCGTCTGCCATCTTTGGCGCCCCTCTCTGCAGAATGATTGGCGACAATGCGTTCGGCCGCAGTCTCGATTGTTACCTGCCAGGCCATGGCAACCTGCCGCAACAGATCATAGGCCTCAGCTTCGGTTTTCCCCTTCATCATGGAGATCATCACAGCCTGCACAATGGTCTGGCGGGCGGACAGCCGGTTTTCCAGATCTGTAATCAGGGCTTGCGATGCTTTCGCCTGATCGAAATTACTGCGTGCCACCAGCAGAGCCGCATAGACGCCTTTGTCGCTGACCGGCTTGAGCAATTGCGCATGAGCGCCCATATCCATCGCCCATTTTAACCGCCCCGGAACTTCCGAACCGATAAGCGCAATCATCGGCATAGGCGATCCGCCTGCACGCCATGGAAACTGCTCATTATGGCCGCTATCGGCATCATAAAATATGAAATCGGCGTTGAGGGCTTCAGCCGGCAGTTCCGGCCATGCCTCCCGCACATTCAGACCGATGACACTTAATTGCCGGATCAGACCCTGTACGGACGGATGCGGGCGATGGAGTATCCACGCTACAGCCCCGCCGAGATTTTCCGTTCTGATCCGCATTATGACACCACCTTCAGAAATCCTGTGCCTTGCGGGCGCTGGACATGATGCGTGAGATAAGGATCTGCCCGCATTTGCGGCAGGCGTTTAATTTCTTTGAACTGATTGCCTTCGAGACGGGCAATCACCACCGGCTGCGCGGCATGAAGATTTGTCGGGTCAAGCCTTGGCTGATAGCCATGCTGTAATGCAGCCAGCAGCAATTCCGATAAAGACAGTTTTTCCGCTTGCGGACGATTATGCAACAAATTTGCCAGCTCATGCACGGCTTGCCGCGACATTTCCAGCAATGAGCCGCCCTGACCACTTTCAGGCTCAAACCACGGCCCCGCCGAGATAAGGCCTGCGGCTGCACCATTGGCAGGAGCGATTTCGCATTCTGTAAAATTACAGGACAAAACTGCCGGACTGTTCTCAGAACCAAATTCAGCTTTCAGACCGGCCAGCCGCTGCAAAAACGCATAGGAACTGTCGCCGACCAGAGAATTCAGAATAAAATCCGGCTTCAGCGCGCGGATATCATGGATAATATGATCGAGCTCCGTATCGCCGATTGCCAGATAGCGGTCGCCGAGAACTGTACCGCCCGCATAAGCAATTTGCTCACGGGCAATCCGTGCCATTTCCCAGCCCCAGATATAATTCGAGCCGACAAAATAAGCCCGCTTGCCTAAGACCGGCAGCGCCCAGTCCAGCAATGGCAGCAAATGCTGATTGGGACATGAATGTATATAGGCCACACGTTCCGAGGCTTCAAAACCTTCATAAGGCAGCGGATACCACAACACGCCGTCGAAACGCTCAAGCTCGGGAATAACCTCTTTTCGGGAAGCAGAAGTTACACAGCCAAAAATATGACGTGCCTGAGAGTTTTGCAAAATCTCGCGGCAGAGCGGCGCATAACGGTCCACCCTTCCCTCAGGGTCACGCTCAATCACATGAAAGGCGATATCCAGCGCATTGTCCGCATTCACTTCATCAACGCCCTGCAAAACACCGGCACGGCTGGCGCGCGAAATAGCGGAATAGTTTCCGCTCTGTGACTGCAAAAGGCCGATTTCAACAATGCGTTTCATCTTACCCCGAAAAGAAAAAACCCCGCATCGAACCTCACCACTCTGGAGAGGCCGAAACGGGGCTTGGATGCCATTTATTGAATAGCATTTAATATAAGATTTTCACGCTTTGCAAGATGTATAATGAATATGAGTGCAAAGAGAAATTTAATTGCGCCAAAAGCGACAAAAATGTCGCTTTAATTATTTACAGCCCCATGTGATGTTCAGCTGTATCATCCTCATATTCACGCACAGTTTCGTCCTTGGCGAATAGAACGCACGGGCCGTAAGACCCGCGCGGATCATAGGCATAACCTTTTTCCGCCAGCGCCTGTGTTATATCGCGGATGCCGGCCAGACCGTAGAGATGATCATGAAGCTCAAGAAAAATACGTTCAATGCCGCTCAGATCCGCTTTTTGCAGCAGATCGCGCTCGGCACCTTCAATATCCATCACCAGCACATTGATATCATGCGCAGCTATAAAATTATCAATATTGGCTGAGGCCAGCGAAATTTCATGCTCATAAGGCCCCTGCTCCTTGTCCATTGAGGACATCCAGAGATCTTTGCGGACATAAAAACGATGATCGGCCGGTTCGCCTGCAGCGAGAATACCCTGCGTCAGCAACACATTGCCCGCAGTATTTGTATCCAGCACACGCTGTGCAAGTGCTGCAGTTGAAGGATTGGCTTCAAAAGCCCAGATCCGCACATCGGGGATTGTAGCCATCAGAGAAGTGATCACACCGATACCGGAGCCGAGTTCCAGAACACGGTCGGCGCGTTTCACAGCTTTAAAAACCCATTTGGCTTCTTTAGCCTCATAACGCCCGCTGATAATTGCCTGCCAGATAACAGGCGAAACCTCGTCAGGGGCGAAAGGGATCTTTATACCGTGCAATGTGACAGTGTCCACGCCTGTGCTCCTTTGGCGCTTGAAATTTGCGACATTTCAGGAGCACAAACAGGCTGCCCATGCGCTCTTCTGAAAGAATAGGCAGGACATAACATATATATGAAATTTAGTATATTTTTTAACGCATTATATTGCTTATATTATGTGCGAAGATGCGCCAGCTCAGAAGCTGAAACCGGACGGCCGAACAAATAACCCTGAACCTGATCGCAGCCGACCCGTTTCAGACATTCCAGCTCTTCTTCGGTTTCAATCCCTTCTGCAATCGTAATCATACCAAGGCTCTGACCGATCCCTGTCACCAGTTCCACGATAGCCAGAGCATCAGGATTGGTTGTCACATCACGGATGAAAGACCGGTCAATTTTGATCTTATCAAACGGGAAGCTGCTCAGGCTGCCCAGCGATGAATAGCCGGTACCAAAATCATCCATGGCAATCTGAATACCAACGGCTTTCAATTGCCGCAGCGTATGCAAAGTCTGCTCATTCTTGTCGAGCAAAACGGATTCTGTAATTTCCAGTTCCAGCCGCTCAGGATTGAGTCCGCTCTCCCGCAAAATTGACGTGACGCGCTGGATCAGATTTTTTGTGATGAACTGTACCGGTGACAGGTTGACGGCAACTTTAAACGGTCTGCGCCAGCGGACAGCCTCCTGACAAGCCTGTTGCAGAACCCAGTCTCCCAGCTCGTGGATCAGGCCGGTTTTCTCGGCAACCGGAATAAATTCTGATGGCGGAACAGCACCGCGCACCGGATGTGTCCAACGCAGCAATGCCTCATAACCGCAAATCTCACGCGTATAGGTGTCGGCCTGCGGCTGATAGAAAACTTCCATCTCGCCGTTTTTCAGCGCATCACGAAGATCGGCCTCGAAGGCTTTTTTCTCGACAAGCCTCGTTTGCATATGCGGCTGGAAAATGCAGGCATGGCCGGTACCCAGCGCTTTGGCCTCATAGAGCGCAAGATCGGCATGTTTGAACAGCTCTTCCACATCCGGCTCGGTCGAGGAAATAGCAACACCGATACAGGTGCCGATCTTAATTTCCCTGTCATTGATATTATAGGGAGAGCTGATGACGCGCATCAGATGGCGGGCAAATTCAAGGGCTTTTTCAGGAAAAAGGCCCGCTGATAAAACCGCAAATTCATCACCGCCCAGACGGCAAATCAGGTCATCTTTATGGCTGAACTCAACCAAACGGTTGGCAACCGCCTGCAAAAGCACATCCCCGACATCATGTCCCAGCGTGTCATTCACATCCTTGAAACCGTCAAGATCAAACAACAAGACCACGGCAGGCGGCCCGCCTTCTCTCGCATCCTTCATGCGGGCATTGAGATCCTGACGGAACAGAACACGGTTCGGCAAGCCCGTCAGCGCATCATGATGAGCTGAATGCTCAAGCCGGTCATTCTGCGACTGCAATTCACCCGATGTTTCACGCAGGTCTTCTGTCAGACGCTGCATATGCCCGTGTGCACGGTTCAACATACTGTTCTGGCGCAGCAACAAAATAATCATGGTGATACCGCAGAGGATAAGTCCTGCTGCAAGAGCGGTATAAATATAATGGAGATTGCGCACTTCAAGCTGTGCGGCATCAATCACGCTCACATCATATTCAACAGAAGAAGATGCCAGCCCAGTCAGCGGCCCGACCAGCTGGCTCATTTCCGGCAAAAGCTCTTTCGCCCGTTCCGGTGTGAGTTCCGCCAGCTGATGATCCAGCTTATTAAGCGCCGCGCGGAGATTTTGGATAACCAGATAGCGGGATGGGTCTTTATTGACGAATTCCTGCAATGTACCTTGCTGCACAAATTCCATGCGGCTGATCATGATATCGAGCCGGAGCGAAATCTCGTCAATATCCGCATTTTTCAGGCCGAGAGCATAAGCGGCAAGTTGCTGTTCAAGGCGCAAATATTCTGACACCATCTGGCTGACAGCCCAGGAGTCATTATAACGGGCAACCTTCTGCAGTGCAGTTTGTCGCTCAGCAATGACATAGGCTATGTAGCCTGTTGCCAATACAAAACAGCAAATAACAATACCGAGTATGCGTCTCACACAAGCCTCTATTCGACTATGAGCTTCGCCACCTGCCACGCAGAGCGTGTGTAGTAAGTCTGGCTTTGCAATTGCGGATCACTGTCATACGGGTAGATAATGAAAAGCGGCCCTTTCTCGCGGACCGTGATAAAACTTCCGTCACGCTTCATGGCCAGTATGACCTTAAATTTCTTAAAGTCTTCTAACGGAATTTTCGTCACATAATCATTCAGTGCCACAGCTGTAACAGTTGTGCCCTTGGCACCGACCGTTTCCATGAGCTTGTCGAGAGACACACCTTCAAAACGGGTACGGCCATTATACCACGGGTTTGCGGTCTCTGTGACCTGCATCCCCATTGCCACCAGCATGTCGCGGTCAAATTCTGCGGTATCGCCGTTATTCTTATTTTCAATCGCGCCGGATATCACCAATATCGGCTTACCTTCCGGCTTTGCGAGTGAACCGGCAGCTGCACCGGAAACCATCATACAGGTCAGAATCAGATAGATCACCAAGCGCTTTAAGATCATTATATTTCTCCCTGATAATTTAGAATAATATATTGAAATCCATCAATCAGTACATGGGAAAATATGCACATCCCAATCTATTTGTTTTAAGGTAAATTAGCCGTTCATTTTTACAGCGTCCTTGCGAATCACATAAGTCTATGCTTATCTATTAGACATGACAGAAAACGATATTTTCAAGGCTCTGGCCGATCCGACACGACGCGCTGTTTTTGAAAAACTGGCAACCGGCAGTATGAATGCCAGCTCCCTGCGCGAAGGTATGGACATCAGCCAGCCGGCAATGTCCCAGCATCTTGCAGTTCTTCGCAGCGCTAAACTGATCAGGGAAGAACGGCAGGGACGCTTCGTGAATTACGAAGTCGATCCTGAGGGGCTTGCCCTCATCGCCCAATGGCTTGCAAAATACCGCGCTTACTGGCCTGCACGTATTGATGCCCTCAAAACCCTGCTGAAGGATATGGATCAATGACACAGGAAGAGCATACAGAAAATGCAGTCCGTCTTGTCTTTGAATATGATCTGGATGCCAGCCCGCAAAAAGTCTGGCGTGCGATCAGCATTCCTGAACTGCGGGCAAACTGGCTGCCGGACGCCGGTCTGAGTGAGACAGAACCGTCTGCTATTATTCCGCAGCAACAAGCCTCTTACAGAATGCGGGAAACGGAACCACCATATCTTGAAAGTGTCGTCACTTTTCAGATTGCCGCCAATGACAATGGCGGCACCAGTCTCACGATTATTCATGAGCTTGATGATGCGCGCCTGCGCCTCAAACCGCAGGCAGCCAATACCAATATGCAGTCTGTCATGCGTGCCGCGTAAAATATAACAGCCTTATAATCTCTCAAGAACGGAGCTTGCCGATGCGCGAGATGATGCAACTCGTCCCTATGGTTGTTGAACAATCAGCAAAAGGGGAACGCTCTTTCGACATTTACTCCCGTCTGCTGCGGGAGCGGATCATTTTTCTCAATGGCGAGGTCAATGATACTGTGGCCGCTTTGGTCTGCGCACAATTGCTGTTTCTGGAAGCGGAAAACCCGAACAAACCGGTCAGCCTTTATATCAATTCCCCCGGCGGGGCGATCACCAGTGGCTTGGCCATTTACGACACCATGCATTATATTCACGCGCCGGTGCACACATTATGCATGGGAACCGCCCGTTCCATGGGCTCATTTCTGCTGATGGCCGGAGAACCGGGCTTTCGTGCAGCATTACCCAATGCCAGCCTGCATGTGCATCAGCCGCTTGGCGGTTTTCAGGGGCAGGCATCCGATATTTTCATTCAGGCCGAAGAGATGCGCAAAACCAAACATCGCGTCATTGAATTCTACGCCAGACATTGCGGCCGCAGCTATGAAGAG
>NZ_ANNO01000418.1:0-3330 GCF_000409565.1 Pseudochrobactrum sp. AO18b | reverse complement strand
CTGCCTTCATGAGAAACCAGAGCATTTCATAGTCAAGCTGGATCAACTTGACGCCCGTGATAATGCGACAGGCTAAGGAATCTAGAGCGAACACTGCGATCCAACATAAACGTAAATCGCTCTAGTGCTTGAGCGGCAAAGACAGATGCCCGCGCAGTGTATCTGTCTGATAATCTGTACGGAACAAGCCGCGTTTTTGCAGAACCGGTACCACCTGCTCGACAAAATCCTCAATCGAGGATGGCAATGACGGCGGCATCAGGTTGAAACCATCCGCCCCTTCATTGCGCCACCATAATTCCATCTGGTCAGCAATTCCCTCAGGAGTGCCAACAATTGTGCAATGCCCGCCACCTGCTGCCAAACGCCCGAGCAATTGCCGTAATGTCGGCTGTTCTGTTTCAATAATCCGCAGGATTGTTGCATAGCGCCCTTTCGGCCCCGTGAAGTCCTCCAGCGGCGGCAAAGCTGGCACCGGAGCATCCAGTTCCCAGCCGGAGCAATCCTGCCCGATAAACATACCAAGCTGGCGGAGGGAATCCGCTGTCGGCAGCAGCTCGTCGAGTTCCCGCTGCTTGGCTTTCGCCTCTGCCTGCGTGGAAGCCACATAAGTCACCAGACCCGGCATCACCGGAATGCCCTTCTCCCGCCCAACAAGTTTTGCACGGCGCTGAATATCACGGTAATAATCCTGCGCCGCTGGCAGGTCATAAGCCACCGCATAAATCGCCTCGGCTTTTTCTGCGGCCAAGGCTCTGCCCTGATCGGATGCTCCCGCCTGAAACAATACCGGATGCCCCTGCGGCGGACGCGGAATGGTCAGCGGCCCCTGCGTGGTAAAATGCTCGCCTTTATGGTGGATAGCGCGCAAACCGTCTTTACGCGCATAATCACCGGCACGGTCACAAGTGATCGTATCCGCATCCCATGAATCCCATAATTTCTGCACCGCTTCGATAAATTCCGCCGCACGGCCATAGCGCCATTCATGGGGCGGCATGTTCTCATAGCCATGATTGCGCGCCTCACTGTCAAACATGGATGTCACCACATTCCAGCCGATGCGCCCTTTCGACAGATGATCCAGTGAAGCCAGCATACGCGCCGCATGAAACGGTGTGGTGAAAGTGCTGGAAACCGTGCTGATAAGGCCGATTTTCTCGGTTACGCCTGCCAATGCTGCCAGCAAAGTCAGCGGGTCAAAATAGCTGCGTGGTCCGTCCGCAATATTATCAATCGCATGCCAGTCGGCGAAGAAAATCGCATCAAATTTACCGCGCTCGGCAATCTGCGCCAGATTTGTGTAATAGCTGATATCACTGAGCTGTTCGACCGCCGATTGCGGATGCCGCCATGCAGCACGGTGATGTCCGCAACCGAAGATAAACAGATTGAGGTGCATTTCCCGCATCAGTTTTTCACCAAACCGCCGTCCACAACCAGATTTTGTCCGGTCACGGAACGCGCCCATGGCGAGGCAAAAAACAGAGCCGTATCGGCAAATTCCGCAGGCGTGGTTACACGGCGCAACGGCGTGGCAGAGGCGATATAATCAAACACTGCCTCCGGTGTTGCAGCAGACGCATCGGTTGTACGTAACAAACCGCCGGACAGCATATTGACGGTGATATTCTTCTCGCCCAGATCCTGCGCAAGTGTGCGGGTCAGCGACAACAGAGCGGCTTTAGCCGCCGTGTAATCATGGTACGGCACAACCGGATTTTGAAACAGGTTGGTGCCAATATTGATGATGCGGCCAAAACCAGCTTGCTCCATGCCAGCCAAAGCAGCTTGCGTGGTATTGAGCGCCCCGCGCACAATGCCTTCCATCTGCTGGTTTATCTGCTCCCAGCTGATGGCATCCGCATGCGCACGGGCATCACCATTGAAACTGAAAGCCGGCAAAGCATTATTGACGACAGTCGTCACCGGCGCGCCAAAATGCTGTTGAGTTTTGGCAAACAGTGCCTGCACGGCAGCAACATCGGTCACGTTGGCCTGCACCGCCAGTGTCTTTTCCGGTGCCAGAGCAGTCAGTTCCGCTGCCGCATCCGCACTGGTGTGATAATTAATCACAACGCGTGCGCCCTCGCGCAGAAAGGCTTTAACGAGATCGCGCCCCAGACCGCGTGCGCCGCCGGTGACAAGAACGAGCTGCTGGTGAAGTGACAGATTAACTGGATCAGACATATAATTTCCCTCGCCTAAAAGAATACGGACGGCCAAGGGAATAAGGGCTTAAACCGCATAAAATACGGCCAGGCACACAGACATCCCTTCGCCAGTATGAGCTGGATCAGGTTCAACGGGTTTAAAATCTCAGCCCTGTAAAACAGGACACCCCGTGTCATTCACGCAATGCTCTAGCAAGTTTAATCACTGCGGACAAGCCTCCGTGGTTGTTCTGACGGATCAAGCCGGATAAGAAACCCTATGTCTGAAAATAACACTGCCCCTTCATCCGACCGGTTCTGGCTCAGCATCATTGCAACAACGCTCTATGCGGTGCTGCTATACATCCTCATATGGCTGATCCGCGAAGGCAGCGGGATGGCCTTTATCACCGGCCTGATCCTGATGCCGATGGCGATTACCAGCCTGCTGATTATTCAGATTGACCCGCAAGGCACAGGCAGTATTCGCAAGCATATGAAAACCGCCATGCTCTGCATGTTGGGCTTTATCCTCATCTCGATGATTATCTTCGGTGAGGCTGGTATTTGTGTGGCCATGGCCGCACCATTTCTCTTCGCAGGCACAGCGCTTGGTGTTTATGTTACCATGCGGCTCTTACGTAATTATCAGGCTAAGCGCAGTGTTACATTTGTGATTGCCCTGCCTTTTCTCGCTCTGCCGCTGGAAAATCAGATTGAATATCAGGATCATTTTAGCTCAGTCACAACCGTGATTGAGATCAATGCCCCTGCTGATGTGATCTGGAACAATACTCTGGAAATTCCCGACATCCGCCCCGATGAACTGGGCATGACTTTCAGCCACAGCATTGTCGGTGTGCCGAAGCCCGAAGATGCGCGGATTACCGGTTCCGGTGTGGGTGCCGTACGTCATTTGAAATGGGGCAAAGGTGTTAATTTTGAAGAAGTTATTACCGGCTGGCAGGAAAACCGCTATCTGCGCTGGGATTTCCGTTTCAGTGACACCTCAATCCCGAAAGCTGTTGAAGCCCATATCAGCGTCAATAGTGACTATCTGGGCTTGGATTATGGTGAATATCTGCTGGAGCCGATTGACGAAAACCGCACACGTCTGACACTGAAAACCCAATACCGGATTGCAACGCCGATCAATATTTACTGCGATTGGTGGGGA
>NZ_ANNO01000417.1:0-5508 GCF_000409565.1 Pseudochrobactrum sp. AO18b | reverse complement strand
CCACAACTATTTTAAATCAGGGCTTCGATCAGGAACGGGCCTTTGCGTTTGCTTGCCGCAGCAAACAAATCAGCAAATTGTTCAGCCGTTGTAGCGCGTGCGCCTTCAACACCAACACCTTTGGCAAGGCTTACCCAGTCAATCGTCGGCTCAACCAGATCGAACATGCGCTGCGCATTGCGTCCCGGTGCACCGGCACCAACATTCTGCAATTCACCATGCAGGATGGCATAACGCTGATTGGCGAAAATGATGGTGATGATATTCAGGTTTTCGCGGGCATGAGTCCACAGTGCCTGCATCGTATACATACCGCTGCCATCGGCCTGCAAAGCTACGACCTGACGATCCGGACAGGCTACAGCCGCACCGGTTGCCAGCGGCAGACCGATACCGATTGCACCACCGGTCAACTGCAGAAAATCATGCGGCGCTGAATTATGCGTCAGCCCGAACATTTCCCGACCCGATGTAATGGATTCATCGACGATAATTGCATTTTCCGGCAGGAGTGACGCAACAATCGCGCTGATTTTATCATCATCAAGCGTGCCGGTCGGCATGACCTTCTCACCACGCTGATTGAGCAGTGGCGTGACAGATGCCGGAATGTTCATTTCATCGGCCAGCGCCTGCAATGCATAGAGCTGGTCGTCGGCTTCACCGGCATAATCGACCACAGTGCAGCCTTCCGGCAGGAAAGTGCTCGGCTTACCCGGATAGGCGAAGAAGGCGACCGGAATTTTCGCGCCCAGCAGCACAACCTGTTCGATGTCGGCCAGATCGGCCAGTGCATCATCCACACGATAAAGCACACGATTAACAGCAACGCGCCCTGCGCCGCGCTCAATACGGCCATTGGATTGCTGTGCCTGAATGCGTGCACCGGATGCTTGCGCAATGCGGCTGGCGATTTCCAGCGCATTGGCACGCAGAGCAAGATTACCGAGGAGGATGAGGGTGCGCTTACCATTGCGCAGTGCCTGAGCTGCTTCTCGCACGGCATCTGCATCAACTTTACGACGTTCGGGACGGCTCAAAGGCTGCACAATCTGCTGCGGTGCTTCAGTCCATGCGGTATTGGCAGGCAGGATCAGCGTTGCCACCTGTCCCGGTGCATTGCAAGCCGCCGCAAAAGCTTCAGCGGTATCTGCAGAAATATCATCTGCGGATTTAGACGTTTTCACCCAGCCGGAAACCGGACGCGCCAGCGATTCAATATCACTGGTCAGCGGTGCATCATATTTCAGATGATAGGTTGCATGATCGCCGACAATATTCACAATCGGCGTTTTTGCACGTTTGGCATTATGCAGATTGGCAACGCCATTACCAAGACCGGAACCCAGATGCAGCAAAGTTGCTGCCGGTTTATCCGCCATACGGCCATAGCCGTCGGCGGCACCTGTTACCACACCTTCAAACAGACCCAGCACGCAGCGCATCTGCGGCTTGCGATCCAGCGCAGCCACAAAATGCATTTCTGATGTGCCCGGATTGGCAAAACAGACATCGATCCCATGCGCCAGCAGGGTGTCGCAAAGGCTATCAGCACCGTTCATTTCTCACTCCCATTATGCTTGCTCTCACAGTCTAGAGATCACGCGTTTCCTCCATGCGCTATCACTGTGAGCCGCAACAGCTATATCCGGCTTTGCGCTCATGTCGCAAGCTTTGCGCAAAACTATTCCATTTGCCTATCAGTGTTCGGAATAATTTTATGCACAAGCATCATGTTTCAATAAATTTAATAAAATCAGTTATTTAAAATTCAATATGACATGTTTTTAAATGCAGGCAGGCCAATCACAAATTTTTGGTTGCACAATATGGCGACTTCATAAAAAATCACCTGCGAAACAGAGCCTCTATTTTACATTTTATCTGTCTGTCTAATACTTTAGGATGATTAGGGCTCTTTTTGTACATTAAATGTCTTGGTGATGTTAATCGGGGATTGTTCTGAACCACCGGCTTACAGCAAGATATTATACGGGCGGTCACAGTCACAACCGGGAGAGTTGATGACTGAGGAAGAGCCGCCCATGAGTGAAATATGGAGGATTTCATGGGTTATTTGGGTAAAAAATCACTTTTATCAGCCTTTGCAGCGGTCACACTGACATTTGCCGCAGCTGAAGCAAATGCGCAGAATTTCATCAATATTCTGACCGGCGGCACAAGCGGCGTTTATTACCCGATGGGTGTTGCTCTTGAAAAAATCTATTCCGGCATTCCTGATGCCCGCCCGTCTGTGCAGGCAACCAAAGCCTCGATTGAGAATATCAATCTGATCAATAGCGGCCGTGGCGAAATCGCTTTCACACTCGGCGATTCCCTGCGCGATGCGTGGGAAGGCAATGAAGAAGCCGGCTTTAAAAAGAAGCTGGAAAATATCAGCACAATGGCCGCGATTTACCCGAACTATGTGCAGATCGTTGCTTCCAAGGAATCCGGCATTAAAACGCTGGCGGATCTGAAGGGCAAACGCCTGTCCGTCGGCGCGCCAAAATCCGGCACCGAGCTGAATGCGAAAACCATTCTCGGCGCTGCCGGTCTTTCCTACAGCGATCTCGGCAAAGTGGAATATCTGCCATTTGCGGAATCCGTGGAACTGATGAAAAACCGTCAGCTGGACGCCACTTTGCAGTCCTCCGGTCTTGGCGTTGCATCGCTGCGCGATCTGGCCAATGCGGTTGAGATCAATGTGGTGGAAGTCCCTGCCGATATTATTGAAAAAATCGGTGCGCCATATCAGGTCAACACTATTCCGGCAAATACCTATACCGGTCAGGACAAAGATGTGACCACGGCATCGGTCATCAATTATCTGATCGTACGTCCGGATATGGATGAAGAACTGGTCTATCAAATGACCAAAGGTCTGTTTGAAAATCTGGATCAGCTGACTGCAGCTCATTCCGCAGCCAAAATGATCAAACTCGACAAGAGCACGATCGTATCGCCAACCCCGATTCATCCGGGTGCGATGCGTTATTACAAAGAAAAAGGCATTGAATAATCACGCCTGAAGCGGATTTTAAGGCTGCATATTCTGTATCTCGCAGAATATGCAGCCTTTTCTGACCGCCTGTTCCTGTCATTTTTTGCGGTTTTAAATTTATGTCATCTTCAGAAAACAATGCGGTTGAATCGGCCGAGCATATTCCGGGTTGGGGTGTCAGCACCGGCGCCAAAATCTTGTTTGGCATTGCCGTTGCTTTTTCCGTTTTCCAGCTTTGGACTGCGGCCTATTCACCTTTGCCAAGTCAGGTTGTCCGCTCCGTTCACGTCGGCTTTTTGCTGCTGCTGCTGTTTGGCCTTTATGCCAATGCAGCTCCGCGCGGTTCATTTAAAAAATTGCTGATGTGGTCAACTGCCATTCTGGCTTTTGCCGTCAGCTTCTATCACTGGGTTTTCTATAATGATCTGATCCTGCGTGCCGGTGAGCCGGAAATGCAGGATATTGTGATCGGTGTGCTTGCTGTTGCTCTGGTGTTCTGGGCTGGGCAGCGCATGATGGGCTGGACACTGCCGCTGATCTGTCTGATCTTTCTGGCCTATGGTCTGTTCGGCCAGTATCTGCCCTCACCGCTCAACCATCGCGGCTATGATTTTGAACAGGTCGTTGAAGTGTTGTTTCTGGGAACAGAAGGTATTTACGGCACGCCGATTTACGTCTCATCCAGCTATATTTTCCTGTTTATTCTGTTCGGCGCGTTTCTTGAACGCGCGGGCATGATCCAGCTGTTCAATGATGTAGCGATGGGGTCTGTCGGCTCGTCGCGCGGTGGCCCTGCCAAAGTTTCGGTAATCTCTTCCGCATTGATGGGCACCATCAACGGTTCCGGCGTAGCCAATGTGGTGACCACCGGCGCTTTCACCATTCCGCTGATGAAACGCTCCGGCTTCAAGCCTGCTTTTGCCGGTGGCGTGGAAGCCGTTGCCTCGATGGGTGGCCAGATTATGCCGCCGGTAATGGGCGCTGTCGCCTTCATCATGGCGGAAACGCTGGGTCTGCCTTATCTCGAAATCGTCAAGGCGGCGATTGTACCGGCAGTGCTCTATTTCATCACCGTTTTCATTATGGTGCATCTGGAAGCCGGACGTCTTGGTCTTAAAGGCCTGTCAAAGGCCGAATTGCCAAGTGCACTCGGCGCCTTGCGCAAGCACTGGTATCTGATCCTGCCGCTCGTAGCACTGGTCTGGCTGCTGTTCTCCGGCTATACGCCGCTCTTCGCCGGAACCGTGGGTATGGGGCTGACCGCACTGATTATTCTCGGCGTACCGGTCTCTGCCAATATGCCAATGGCAGTGCGTGTGCTGTTCTGGGTTGCACTGGGTCTGATGTCCGCTGCCGCCTTCGGCACCAGCTTTAATATTCTGGGACAGGAGATTCGCGGCATCACGCTGATCCTGTTGCTGATTGCCGCATTGGTTCTTGTCAATTTCACCATTCGCGGTGGCCGCGAGACGCTGCGCCTTTGCCTTGAAAGCCTTGCAGAAGGTGCAAAAAACGCCCTGCCTGTTGGTATTGCCTGTGCGCTTGTCGGTGTGATTATCGGCGTGCTGGCACTCACCGGTGCCGGATCAAGCTTTGCGCGTGTGATTGTGAGCGTGGGTGAAAACTCCCTGTTCCTGTCGCTCGTGCTGACCATGATTACCTGCCTGATCCTCGGCATGGGTATCCCGACAATTCCGAACTATATCATCACCTCATCCATTGCAGGTCCTGCCCTGCTGATGCTGGATGTGCCGCTGCTGGTGTCGCATATGTTCGTGTTTTATTTCGGGATCATGGCCGATCTGACGCCACCGGTTGCACTGGCTGCATTTGCCGCTGCGCCGATTGCGAAAGAGTCCGGCATGAAAATCGGGATGCAGGCCGTGCGTATTGCGGTTGCCGGTTTTGCCGTACCGTTTATGGCGGTTTATGCACCGGTTATCATGTTGCAGGATGGCGGCCCGCTGGCGGAAAGTATGGGCTTCTGGCCTGCTGTTGCCTATATGATCGGCAAAGCTCTGCTCAGCATTGTGATGTGGGGAGCCGCGGCAATCGGCTACTTGCGCGGTCACCTGAAAATCTGGGAACGCGTCTGGGCATTTGCAGCGGCCGCGATGATGCTGGCAACCTATCCGCTCAGTGATGAGATCGGCTTTGCTGCCTGTATGGCCTTCCTGCTGTGGCACTGGTGGAATACCAGAGAGCCACAGATGAAAGCCGCCTGATGGCACTCTGTGCACTATCCGCAGCCGGTGTGCTGCGGATAGCGACCACATCTTTCATGCTGCAATGGACACATAGTGTCGAGAAAATACCATGGCAGGAAGACTGGCAGATTACACCGGCAGGTTTTGTGCTCACAGAAGCCCGTGTGCAAGGCTCCGGTGCAGGTATGGAACCACCGGAAGGCGCTGTGTTACGGGATGGATGGTATCATTATGTGCCGAAAATCCCGCCGCGTCAGGAATTGGTTCTGGCAGCCTCCGGTGAGACGGTCAGCGGCT